>NZ_JBYMAP010000402.1:0-2083 GCF_057766305.1 Methylomonas sp. BG-2
CGATTGGCCCGCGATGCAAGTTGGCCGGAGTGTCCGAACGGAGGCTGGCAATATCCGTTTGATTTCGGCTTTGGGATTGAAGTGCCAACGTATACCCCAACGCAGCGAGAACTTCACCCTTGGCGCAGAGAAATTACTCTTGCCGCGTTGGATCGATATTTTGCGGGCCGCTACGATCAAATTTCGGTCCTTGACCTGGGGGCTGGCGAGTGTGCGTTTGGCGCCGGATTATGGGAGAAAGGCGTACGCGATATTACATGCGTCGAAGTCCGCGATATTAATATTGAAAAGGCCGTATTCGTGCAAAAAGTATTGGGCTGCGAATTCAATATAGTCAAGGAAGATGTCAATAAGTTCTTGGAAAACGATGATCGCACTTACGATCTCGTGCTTTTTATGGGCTTGTTATACCATCTTCAAGATCCTTTTAATGTCACCAAGAAAATAGCGGAAAAAACCAAGGAAATTAGCGTAATAGAGACTGTGTTGGCATGTCCTTCCGAGGTCGCTTTTTCAAACAATTCGAATTATCGTCCTAAATCCGCCGCCTATTATATTCGGATAGAAAATAAAGACGGTCCGACGGCCGGATTGTCCGATATTGAGTTATGGCCTACCCAATCAGCGTTGGACTATACCTTGTACAATGCCGGCTTCAAGCGGCTTGAGGATATTGTTCCCGAAGACGCTAGCATCCATTTTTATTCGACAAAACAACGAACGTTATTGTTAGCCCACAAATAGCTCGTATGAGCTCATTGGGTTTCTAATAGCTCAAGTCTGTCGATAGTCATGTGTCGGGCCCTATGGCCAGACGCCGAGCTGGGTAAGCTTATTTGTTAGCCAGGGTAGGGCTGTAGGTTGGGCTTGATCAACAGTCCACGCAGCCTGGATGAAATGATGGAATCCAGAAGACAGCTGTTACCAATGCCATTAAATTCAGGTTCAACTCAAGCACATTCGCCTGTTAAGCCCAAGATGGGGTGGAACTCCCAAGCCTCGATACTCAAGGTTTCAAAACCGCCGCCGGCCGACTCGCCGGGCGGCGCGATCTGCCAGAGCCAATCGGCGGTTCGGGTCGCCAGCTGCGGCAGCCGGGCCAGCAAGGGCCGGTAGTCGTTGCCGGATAGGCGTTGGCCGGCGGCGTCGTAGGTTGTGTCGCCGACTTCGGTGATCAGACAACAGGGTACTTGCCAGTCAGTCAGCCAGTCCAAATGCGCTTCGATCAGATGGCGGCCGAAGGCTTCCAGGTCGGCTTCGCCGGCGCCTTGAGTCGCCAGCCAAGCCACCGGCAGCAGCGGTAATTGCATCAGACAATTCACCGAGGCCACCCACGCCGGTTTGGCGGATAGCGTCGGGTGGCCGGGACTGGAAACCAGCGCGTCGGGCGGGCTGCGGCGCTGTTCGGCCAACCATTCGACCGTACCGGTCACGTCGTAATAACAGCAACTGACCCGGCCCGGCCAGCGCCGCGCCAAACGACGCGTCGAGCGGCTGAACACCATGTCCAGCAACACCACCTGTTGAAATAGTGCCAGCAACTCCGCCAGCGGCAGGTCGTGGGCGATGCCGCCGCCGACGACCAACGCGGTTCCGCCGGCTGGCTCGACCCGGGCGGCCGAAGCCAGCAAGGCGGCGCGAGTGGCTTGCAGATGCGGCCGCCAGGCCGGCCGGCAGGGCCGTAGGGCGGATAAGCAAAGCGCCATCCGCCGATCAAAAGCCATCAATTTTCCCATTCGCCCACTTCGAACGATTCCAAATCCAAACATGCCCAATTCGATGGATAAATGCCCATTTTGACCATGCGGTGAAAGCTTGAATAAGGCCATTCCTTAACCGTGCGCGCCCGCCATGCTTGCGGGATTATCCATGTGGGCGACATAATCCTTTTCGTCGTAAAGCGTATGCTCCCAAAATCGCCTTTGCCACTTGTGCCCTTGGGTATATCCTTCGCTCGTGTCGGTTTATTCGAACTTGCGAGTGATATTCGGTTTTCGGAATCGTTTTCGTAAACGCCTTTTTAATGGCCCGCCATCGATCCGAATACCGTTCATCGCCGAGAGGTTTTGGAATGTGGACGGTT
>NZ_JBYMAP010000403.1:0-2077 GCF_057766305.1 Methylomonas sp. BG-2
CTGCGGTCAGCGTTGCGCTTGATGGCGTTGGCCTCCTTGTACAGGCCAAATTTTTGTTTTGTCGGATGCTCGACCAGTAAGCGGCGCAATTGCTGTTTGTTCCAGCCGTTGAGTCGCGACAGCAGGTCGCTGTGCTGGTTAGCGGCCATGACATTGGGTGATTAAGTTTTCTGCAGTCCGTTCCGGAAATTCCGTTTCAGGTAATCCAAAATTGAGGGTCTCCGCAAAAGCCTTTGGCGTATTTTGGCTTGGTTATGCAATTGTCGGCTCCCGGACTAGTCGAAATCGGGCTGTGCGTTTGAATGGAGATTCTTTACACTGGCGAATGCGTTTTCAGCCAATCCTTCAACGCATCGTTCATCCGCGTCTGCCAGCCTTTGCCGGTTGCTTTAAAGGCTTCTATCACCTCGGCGTCGTATCGCACCGTGAGTGTACGTTTGGGGCTGGCAATGGTGGGGCGGCCTCGGCGCACCAACTGGCTACCGGCGAACTCGTCGGCTCGCTCGAAAAATGGGTCATCAAGTTCCAGCGTATCGTCGGGATCAATCCAGTCGGCTGGCATATCGGTTTTTTTCGCGTTCATTGGCTTTTCGGATACTGATGATTCGGCGGGCTTCGCCACGCGGTGTCCAATATGCCTACCATTCGCTCAACGAGTTTGCCAACGGTGAAGTAGCGCGCTTCGGGATAGTCTTACCGCGTGTCTTCCAAGGTGAAATGTCGGCCACGGAATACCTCCGCGCGCGAGCAAAATCCAGTTTGCGTTCCAGCAAGGTTTTGCGGCGCTTAACAGGATCAAATTCAATCCACATGGAATTTATTGTTGTTACATTAAATGATGTCTGTCAAGCAATCACGGCGAAAACATCGAGATCAAGTCTGCGTCGTCACCCTTAATACTTTCTCCAGCCTAGCCGTGCCCTGCAGGACGTTGCCAACGCCGTCCATGGTTTGCACGCCTTCGGTGATAGCAGTTAAAAAGGTCAATCCAGCGGCGTTTTTGGCTAAATCGCGATAGCGATTTATGGCATAGCCGAAACGGACTTTAATGTCCCTAAACACTTGCGCGTCGTTGCCTATATTGGCGTATTTGGCATCGGCAATACTGAGTTGTTGATGCGGTTCCATGTGAGTTATCTTGAATTCGGGATCGATTGACTTTCAGAATACACCAACGCGTTCATTCTGCGGGGCGAAATTCCGTTCATGACGGTTAGACCTGATCAATAGCATAATAGCCGGCCTCGTACTCCCGACCTGAACCGCCGATGTCCGATAAGCCCTTTTCGCAAGCCTGCGAAAACAACAAAGACCCGATATTGCAGGTGTTAAAGACCGCGTTTTCCAAGCCGGCGACGGTGTGGGAAATCGGCAGCGGCACCGGCCAGCATGCATGCCATTTCGCCAGGCATTTGCCGCATCTGCAATGGCAGCCGACCGACCGCGCCGAGCATTTGCCAGGTATCGCGCTGTGGCGCGACGAAGCCGGACTCGACAATCTGCGTCCGGCCCTGGCCTTGGACGTCACCGACCCGGTCTGGCCGTGCACCGGCATTAATGCCTTGTTCTCCGCCAACACCTTGCACATCATGGGGCATGCCGAGGTCGAAGTGTTGTTCGAAAGATTGCGGACTTATCTAAATCCGGTTGCGACCGTATGCTTTTACGGCCCGTTCAATTACCAAGGCCGCTATACCAGCGACAGCAACGCCCGCTTCGACGAATGGCTAAAGCAGCGCGACTCGCGTAGCGGCATCAAGGATTACGAATGGATAGCCGACTTGGCGGCGGCGGCCGGCTTGACCGCGACGGACGACGTGGAAATGCCGGCCAACAATCGAACGCTGGTGTTCCGGTGCGGCAGCTCGGTCGGCTGATCGTGCCGTTCGCGGCCTTGTAGAAGGGCAAGAGGGGATTTCATTCATACAACGGGCGGGTGTGTTGTGGGCCGTTCTGGCGTCCACGTTGCTCTCAAGAAGCCGCCGGAGATGCCCCTGTCCATATTTATTGGATAATACCGCTGACCCAGTCGCGACGACCGCGCCAACGATCGGTCGGGTCAACAATCCGTCGCATC
>NZ_JBYMAP010000404.1:0-2039 GCF_057766305.1 Methylomonas sp. BG-2
CGCAATCCTCGAGAGTTATTCCATTGCGCTCATTATGGTCAAGGAAGGACATATTGTCTGGGCCAATCGGGCCATGCATGCCATGTTCGGTTACGATCGGAACGAATTGATAGGGCAACCCACCCGAATTCTGTTCGTAGATCAGGAGAGCTACGATGCATTCGGCAGGGAGGCGTATGCGCTGATCGAACAACAGCAATCCTATAACGGCAGCTTTCCGCAAAAACGCAAGGACGGCAGCGTGGGTTGGTACGAATTCAACGTCTCCCACCTCACCGGTCACCCCGATATGGCGGTGGGCGCGATTGTCGACCGAACCGCGAGCCACCAAACGCGCCAGTTGCTCGAGGAGAGCGAATCGCGCTACCGGATGGTGGTGGAAGACCAAACCGAGGTCATAAGCCGCATCTCGCCCGACGGCACCTTCGTCTTCGTGAATGACGTCTATTGCCGCTTGTTCGGGAAAACCCGCCAGGAACTGATCGGCCAACGCTGGCAGCCGGTTGCGCATCCGGCCGATCTGGCGATGATCGAAGCCAGATTGAGTCGAATGTCGCCCGACCACCGGGTTGTGTTCGTTGAGAATCGGGTATTTGTTGCGGGAGGGGCGCTGCGCTGGATGCAATTCGTGAACCGGGGTATCTACGACGCCGGCGGCCAGCTGAAGGAAATCCAGTCGGTGGGCAGGGATATCACCCGCCTGAAGGAAATAGAGAACGGCTTGCGCGAAAGCGAGGCCCAATTGCAGCGAGCCCAAGCGGTCGGCCGCATTGGCAGTTTCCAGATGGACGTTAACAGCGACGTGTTCAAGATCACCCAAGAAACCGCCCGCCTGTTCGACCTTGACGATAATCACGTTGCGACGGTCGATGTCTGGTTCGCGCGGGTCCATCCCGAAGACAGGGACAAAGCCGAAGCCGCCTGGTTCGCGGCATTGCAGGGAGCGCCGTACGACGTGATCTACCGCATCTTGGTGCGGGGGGAAATCCGCTGGATCCGCGCCTTGGCCGAACTCGAATTCGATCAGCAAGGACAATGGCTTAGCGCCGTCGGGACGGTACAGGACATCACCGATCTGAAACAAGTCGAAGCGGCGCTGGTGAAAGCTCAGCAGCATGCCGAGCAGGCCAATCGGGCCAAGACCCGCTTCCTAGCCGCGGCCAGCCACGACTTGCGTCAGCCGCTCCAGGTCATCCTGTTACTGATCGAAGTGTTGAAAGCCAATGGCCTGAGCGATACGCAACAAGACATCGTCCAGCAGTTATCGCATTCCTCCAGGGCCCTCGGCGACATCCTCAACCAATTGCTTGACATGTCCGAGCTCGAGACCGGCAATATCCAGGCGACCCCGGAGCCGGTCCGTACCGAGGACTTACTCGGTACAATCGCCGAGGAATTCTCGTCTTTGGCGGCCGCCAAGCAGTTGCGGCTGAATCTGCATCGGTCGCACCGCTGTTCGCTGCTGTTTACCGATCAGCAGCTATTGATGAACTTGCTGCGCAATCTGGTCGGCAATGCCGTGAAATTTACAGAACGGGGCCGCATGCTGATTGCCGTCCGCCGCCGAGGCAACCGGGCGCTGATTCAGGTCTGGGACACCGGGATTGGCATCCCCCGGCAAGCCCTGAATACCGTCTTCGACGAATACGTCCAGATCAACAATCCGGAGCGGGATCGAGCGAAAGGCGTCGGCCTGGGGCTATCCATCAGCAAACGCTTGGCCCGATTGCTGGATACCGAAATCCGTTGTCGCTCGGAGCTGGGACGGGGATCGGTATTCGAATTCAGCGTAGCTCTGCGCGTGGATAGCCGAACCGAAGACGGTGCGTTGACGACAGCGAACACGGCCAGAAATATCCGCGACCTGTCGCCTCGGAAACGGATCCTGATCATTGAGGATGATCCCGATCTCGCCAAAGCAATAACACTCGCTTTCGAAACGCAAGGCTTTCGGGTGCTGATCTTCCATTCCGCCGAGGAAGCGCTGGCAAGTCCGGCACTTTGCGCCGCGGATTATTACCTTTGCGACTACCGCCTTC
>NZ_JBYMAP010000405.1:0-2034 GCF_057766305.1 Methylomonas sp. BG-2
AGACCTTAAAAAATACGACAGTCACATGGATAACATGCTGTGCTTGGAATGCGGCTACCAAGGAAAAATGGGCGTTAAAACAAGCGGCGCACAACCGTTTGGCGCGGCCTTTTTGGCACTGTTATTTACTGGTGGAATGGCATCGACAGGCTATCTTGGCATGATCGGCTTGTCGGCATTATTTGGGTTTTTCTGGGTGTTCATCATGCAGATGTCAGCAAACCCAACGATGACATGCCCAAATTGCCAAGCTGAATTGCATAAAAATGGTAAAACCAAGGGCGTTAAAAAATGAAAAAACTATTCCCCCTATTAATCCTGACCCCATTGCTGGCCTTCGCAAACGAATGGACTGGGACCGTTGTGGGCATATCCGACGGCGACACGCTGACGGTTTTAAATGCTCATAAAAAGCAGATCAAAATCCGCTTGGCTGAAATTGATGCGCCGGAATCCAAGCAAGCGTTTGGCACTCAGGCCAAGCAATCATTGTCCGAGCTTTGTTTTAAAAAGCCCGCCGTCGTAGACGACAAAGGCACGGATAAATATAAACGGACGATTGGACGCATTAAGTGCAATGGTGTCGATGCCAATGCGGAACAGGTAAAACGTGGCTTTGCCTGGGCCTATAGGCAATATCTGACCGATCAAAATATTGCCGCCCTGGAAGAATCTGCGAAGGCCGCCGGGGTGGGCTTATGGGCGGATGCTGAACCGACTCCGCCCTGGGAATTCAGACATGGAGGTAAACCTAAGAAGACCGCACCATCAGCCAAGGCCGATGATGATTTACCTGGTTTGGGGGATGGTGGTAATTGCGGGGCGAAACGCACCTGCGGGCAGATGAACAGTTGCGCCGAGGCGAAGCATTACCTGAACGATTGCGGCCTTTCTCGGCTGGATCGCGACCATGACGGGATACCGTGTGAGTCGATTTGTCGTTGATTAGCCGCCTCGCGCTCTTTGCAATACTCGTTGCAGATGATCTACCGCGACGTGTTCAACTAAGTCGCGGTCTGAATCTGGAAAACCTATCAACTCGCGCTTAGGCAAGCCTGGATGCTTGACGCGTTTGGTTACGATGCCACCAAAGGCCAGCGCTTTTCGTTGGCGCGGGGTAATCAGATAGGGTTCTGTTCCGGATTGGTGTAATGCCGCTAATTTGGCCTCACGGGCGCCGTCAAACCAAAGCCTCAGTTCATTGTCCCGCACTTGATAGTTCAAAGAACTCAACATATCGCCAGAGTCCCGAAGAATTGCTCTATTGGCACGTATCTTCCGGTAGGTAGCCAGACTCATACTTTTTTTGTTGCGAAACGATTGCTTTTGTTCGTTCCAGACCTTGTTACCGATGGTCAGCGGTGATAGCGTTTTCCAAGGCATGCCGTCCGGCGCCAACTGAGCTTTGTGCCGTTGGCGATTAACGCGCAATAACGATTCACCAATGCTGTGCAGCATTTTATCGGGATTCTGAATAACTCTGCGAGCCGCGCTCAGCACATACGTCAAATGGCTGGCGTCAAATTCAAGTTCAAACTGCATAAAGACCTCGATAAAAAATGGGGCTCAACGGCCCTCTGAGGTTAGGCGCTCAAGGCGCTCAATATGAGGCTCTAGGCCTTCGTTTTTATGCGGTTTGTGCGTCCCATGTTGAAATAGGTACTCTGAATAACCCTATGAAACGAAACCAATCGCTAGATAATGAATCCGGCTCTCCCGCAGGTTTTTCTCGATGACACATGTAATAAACGTCGCCATTATTAACAAAATCAACAGTGAGCGTAATCCCGCGTTTTGTTACTTGAATGCCTGGTGTTGGAATATTCACAATAAACTCCTATAAATATAGAGATGTGGGCGGCTCGGGCTTGCCAGGTCATTTGACCGTCATCGCATAAACGGCCCAGAACACGCCGGTTACCACCCCAAAAAAGAAAGATGCCAACGGGCTTCCAGTTTGGACTGTCAGCCCGCCGAAAATTAACCATGCTGCGAAAAACTCGATCATAACTTCCGCACCGCGTAGCGGCTGGT
>NZ_JBYMAP010000406.1:0-2028 GCF_057766305.1 Methylomonas sp. BG-2
GGATAGCCGCATTGCTGTACTGGCGCGAGGTCAAGGTCCGTCGGCAGTGTTTCGATTGGCTGGGCTTCGCACTGTGCTGTTTGGTCGGATTCGGTTTACAAACCTTGCTCAATCGCGGCAACGATGCCGACTGGTGGCGCTCCGATTCGCAAATCGGTTTGGCGCTGGCGACATTGGTGGCGTTTGCGGTCTGGGTTGAACAGGCGCGCGCCGCGCGACGCCCTTATTTGGATCTTAGGTTATTGGCCGATCGCAATTTCGCGGTGGGTTTGACGGTGTTGTGCGGCGGATTTTTCGGGTTCCAGGGTTTGTTGTCGTTGCTGATCGTCCAATTGCAACTGAATTTAGGTTATTCCTCGTGGTTGGCCGGCCTGGTTTTCTTGCCGATGGTGGTTTTCGCCAAACCGGTCGCGGCGGTGATTCATGAAGTTGTCAAGAGCGTGGATGCCCGTTGGCCGGCCAGCTTGAGCCTGGCCGGATTTTCGATCTGCTATTTCTGGCTGAGTCGCTTCGACGATAGCGCGGCTTTCTCGGAGCTGCTGTGGCCGAAAGTATTGGAAGGCGCCTGCCTGGGTGCATTCTTCGTGCCGTTGACCACGCTGATGCTGCACGATTTACCGGCGCGGCGTCATGCCGCCGCGCTGGAATTGGCCGGTGCGTTGCGAATTGCGGCCGGCGCGGTGGGCATTACCGTGCAGGGTAGCGTGCTATACCGGCGCGTGCCACTACACGCCAGTCATTACGCTGAGTGGATCGGAACCGATAGCGTCGCCGCCGAGCGTGCCGCGTTGTGGTGGCGGGTTGCCGGTTATGCCGACGATCGGGGCCTGGCCAGACTGGCCAAAGCCACCGCGCGCCAAGCGGCGATCCAGGGTATCGACGATGCGTTTTGGCTAGCCGGTTGCGGTTTTGCGATCCTGGCGGCACTGGTCTGGCTGGCGCGGCCGACGCGGGCGCGCTCGCGGCTTGCTGATTGGCAAGGCGCTCGCGAGGAAGCTGTCATCGAGGAAAACACATGAAACTCGCGGGCTTGGCTTGGCTTGCGATCGGTTGGCTAGGCGGGTGCGCCCAGTTTGGCGACTCCCGACCCGCCGCCGAACAGTTTTCGCTCGCGCCGTTGACGCAAACCTTGAGAGATGAGCAACTCGGCGCTTGGCCGGCATCGGACTGGTGGCGCCAATTTGGCAGTCCGGAGCTGAATCGTCTGATCGAAACGGCGTTGGCGGGCAATCCTGATCTGGGCGTTGCGGCTGCTCGTTTGCGGCAGGCGCAGGCCTTGGTCGATGGCCAGGCTGCGGTTCTCTATCCAAGCGTGTATGCCAATGTCGCTTTCAGTGCTCAGCGGTTTTCGGCGAACAGCGTGCAGGCGAAGCTGGCCGGCGAGCACTTTCGGCAATTATTAATCGACCCTGTGGTGTTACGGTATCACCTGGATCTTTGGGGCAGGGACCGCGCCGAATTGCAGCGGGCGGTGGACGGCGCGCTGGCAAGCGCCGCCGAATGGGCCGATGCCCGGTTAATTTTGGCGTTTACGGTGGCCGGAGCCTATTTCGAGTTGGTCGCCGCCGAGCAACAACGCGTGGTCGGTGAACGCTTGCTGGCCAATCGCCGGCGTTTGCTGGCCCTGGCGGCCCACCGCCGCGACAGTGGCTTGAGCGCCGATGCCGCTTGGCTGAATGCGCAAATAGACCTTGGCGAATCCGAGGCGGGCTTGGCGGCGATCGGCGCTTCGGTCGAACTCGGGCGGCATTTGCTGGCGGCATTGGCCGGTCGCGGCCCCGATTGGGGTTTGGTGATTCGAGTTGAGCCGACAACGTCGATCTGGCCGGGTTTACCGGACGATCTGCCGCTGCATCTGTTGGCGCGCCGGCCCGATATCAGCGCGGCGCGGTTGCGAGCCCAGGCCGCCGCCGAAGCCGTGCATGTCGCTCAAACCGAGTTTTATCCGGACGTGAATCTGATCGGTTTCGCGGGATTGCATAGCGTTAGTCTATCCGACGTGTTGTTGCACGGCGCCAGCCTGGCATA
>NZ_JBYMAP010000407.1:0-2004 GCF_057766305.1 Methylomonas sp. BG-2
ATGCCTTCGCGCCGAGACTTAGCGAACGCCATACGCGCACTCAGCATGGACGCGGTCCAAAAAGCCAACTCCGGCCACCCTGGTGCGCCGATGGGCATGGCCGACATCGCTGAAGTATTGTGGAACGATTTTCTAAGCCACAACCCCACCAACCCCAAATGGCCGAATCGCGACCGCTTTGTGCTGTCCAATGGTCACGGCTCCATGCTGATTTACTCGCTGTTGCACCTGTCGGGCTACAACTTGCCGATCGAGGAACTGAAACAGTTCCGCCAACTGCACTCCAAAACCCCGGGTCACCCCGAATACGGCTACACTGACGGCGTCGAAACCACCACCGGCCCCTTGGGCCAAGGCATCACCAATGCCGTCGGTTTCGCCATCGCCGAGCGCGCGCTGGCCGGTCAGTTCAACCGCCCCGGCCACGACATCGTCGACCACCACACCTACGTGTTCCTGGGCGACGGCTGCCTGATGGAAGGCATCTCCCACGAAGCCTGCTCGCTGGCCGGTTCCATGGGCCTGGGTAAACTGATCGCCATCTACGACGACAACAACATCTCCATCGACGGCGAAGTCCGCGGCCACGGCGACGTCCACGGCTGGTTCCTGGACAACACCCCGAAACGCTTCGAAGCCTACGGCTGGCACGTCATCCCCAAAGTCGACGGCCACGACCCGGAAGCGGTCAAAAAAGCCATCGAAGAAGCCAAAAGCGTCACCGACAAACCGTCGATCATCTGCTGCCAAACCATCATCGGATTCGGCTCGCCGAACAAACAAGGCAAGGAAGAATGCCACGGCGCAGCCTTAGGTGAAGCCGAAGTCGCCGCCACCCGCGAAAAACTCGGTTGGCCGCACGCCCCGTTCGAAATCCCCGCCGACATCTACGCCGGCTGGGACGCCAAAGCCAAGGGTGCTGAACGCGAAGCCGCCTGGAACGCCCAATTCGCCGCCTACCAAGCCGCGCATCCGGCCCTGGCCGCCGAATTCGAACGCCGCGTCGTCAAAGGCCAGCTGCCTGCCGACTGGAGCGAAAAAGCCAACGCCTTCATCGCCGACGTCAACGCCAAAGCCGAAACCATCGCCAGCCGCAAAGCCTCGCAAAACACCCTGAACGGCTTCGGCCCGTTGCTGCCCGAACTGCTGGGCGGTTCCGCCGACCTGGCCGGCTCCAACCTGACCCTGTGGAAAGGCTGCAAAGACATCAACGCCAGCGGCCACGACGGCAACTACGCCTACTACGGCGTGCGCGAATTCGGCATGAGCGCCATCATGAACGGCATCGCCCTGCACGGTGGCTTCAAACCCTACGGCGCCACCTTCCTGATGTTCTCGGAATACGCCCGTAACGCGTTGCGGATGGCCGCGCTGATGAAAGCGCCGACCATCTTCGTCTACACCCACGACTCCATCGGCCTGGGCGAAGACGGCCCGACCCACCAACCGATCGAACAAACCGCCACGTTGCGCATGATCCCCAACATGCAAGTCTGGCGGCCGTGCGACGCGGTGGAATCGGCAGTCAGCTGGAAAGCCGCGATCGAACGCACCGACGGCCCGAGCACGCTGATCTTCTCCCGGCAAAACCTGCCGCACGTGCCGCGCAGCCAAGCCCAGATCGACGCGATCGCCAAAGGCGGCTATATCCTGAGCGGCGAAGGCAGCCCGGACGCGATCATCATCGCCACCGGCTCCGAAGTCGAACTGGCGGTGAAAGCGGCCGAAGCGCTGAGCGCCAAAGGCAAAAACATCCGCGTGGTATCGATGCCGTCCACCAACGTCTTCGAAGCGCAAGACCAGGCGTACAAAGACAGCGTCTTGCCGCCGAGCGTGACCGCGCGCGTGGTGGTCGAAGCCGGCGTGACCGACAGCTGGTGGAAATACGCGGGCAGCCAAGGTCGCGTGGTGGGCCTGGACCGTTTCGGCGAATCGGCCCCGGCCGGCCAACTCTTCAAGGAGTTCGGCTTTACCGTGGATAATGTCGTCGCTAATGTGGAAGCC
>NZ_JBYMAP010000408.1:0-1995 GCF_057766305.1 Methylomonas sp. BG-2
TAACCGGCTGCTTGAATTTTCGCCGCCGTATATCTTTTCCGTCCTTAGCCCCCCCTATAAGCGACCAAAAAATTCTTCTATGTTATTTGACATGGTTTAATAAGGTCATTTCACCCAACAGCCTGCTCAAGCAAGCAACATGAAGCGCTAAACCGCTGAAACTACGCAAATCTTCAGTTGGCTTGAAATCTGCTGCACTCCAGCGAGTCTTTCCGGACAGGCTTCCAATATGTAATTCACCCACCGGTAGTACGTTATAGGCGCCCCATGAACCCTAGCGTCTCCAAAGATCTATTCATAAGCATTGCAGATAACAAGCCAGTATCCGGCCAGTCAACCGTATAGCAGAGGGAATTACAATGAAGCTTGAATCTATCTATTTGGATCACCAGTCGGAATTGCAACAACATCTGGCGCGGATCGTCGATTGCCCGGATATCGCCGCCGAGCTGGTTCAGGAATGCTTCATCATTTTTTCCAAAGAATCGCAAAAGCAGGTTATCGAGCATCCGCGCGGCTTTTTATTCCGTACCGCCCGCAATCTGGCTTACGACCACATCAAGCACCGTAAGGTCACCGAGAAACACGTCTACAGCACCGAACCCACGCTGGACATCGCCGAAGAAGCCCCCTCCGAAGAACACTTGGCGCTGGTCAACGAAAAGCTGGCGATTTTTTCGAGCATCGTCGAAGAACTGCCCGAACGGGCCAAAAAGGCATTCGTGCTGAACCGGGTATACGGTATGACCTACGCGGAAATCGCGGTCGAGATGAACATTTCCGACAGCGCGGTTGAAAAACTGTTAGCTAGAGCGCTGCTCCACTGCCGCAAGCAGTTCAAAAATCGCCAAGCTGATTTAAGCAACGACTGAGGAACTCAGCCCCTAAAGTCGTCTACTCCACGGAATCACTCCGCCTCGACGGTCGGACAACGGCATCGCCAATTCGGCGCAACCGGCTTATCAAAACGGTCGGCGCCGTTGCCACCAGCCGCCGGAGAAGCAATGACCGCTGCGGAAAACAAACCGATCAGTTCTAATCAAAATTCAGGCAACGGGCTTTGCGAGACCGTCGAAAACCAACCGCCTTTTCAACAGAAACCGGAGGCTCCAATGAGCTGGGACGAAGAAGAAGACACCACCACCTACCAAGTCGTCATCAATCACGAAGAACAATACTCTATCTGGCCCGACTACAAGGAAATCCCCAACGGCTGGCGCGCCGTCGGCCCCAAAGGGCCCAAGCAGGAATGTCTGGATTACATCAAGGAAGTCTGGACCGACATGCGACCACTGAGCTTACGGCAGCATATGCGGGAGGATGGGCTGGAATGAGGGTGTAAGAATTTTTGTGTAAACGGCCCTGAGGTAGGAAGCTACCGATCCTGATAAGGAGGAAACCATGACCGTATCATCAAAAGCCATACCGGATGACCTACTTGACGCCTTGATGTCGCACTATCAAAAACCCGAAGACCTGATTGGCGAAAACGGCCTGCTGAAGCAATTGACCAAAGCCTTGGTCGAGCGGGCGCTGGAAGCCTGGCATGACCGATCATCTCGGCCATGCCAGGCATGAAGCCATCGTCAATCCCAGCGGCAATGCCCGTAATGGCAAGAGTCGCAAGACACTCAAAGGCGATTTTGGTGAATTGTCCATTGAAATTCCCCGTGATCGTCACGGCCGCTTTGAGCCGCAAATCGTTGCCAAGCATCAGACGCGCTGGACTGGCTTCGACGATAAGATCATTTCCCTCTACGCCCGTGGCCTGACGGTACGGGAGATACAGAGCCATCTGGAAGAGCTCTATGGCACCGAGGTCTCGTCATCGCTGATTTCCACCGTGACCGACGCCGTCATGGATGAGGTCAAGGCCTGGCAATCCCGACCGCTGGAGCCGATTTACCCGATTATCTATCTCGACTGTATTCACGTCAAAGTGCGTGACACCGGCGCTGTTCGTGTCAAGGCCGTCTATCTGGCGATTGGCATCAA
>NZ_JBYMAP010000409.1:0-1991 GCF_057766305.1 Methylomonas sp. BG-2
AGTCGTCGACCGTATCCAGCACATCCTGGAATGTGGCATTTTGGGTAATAATGCCGTGCGAAATGACAAAACTATCGTTTTTATGCCAGCAACGTATATCCAACGCGCGTATGCCTGAGTTTAATTGATCAGCCAAACTCATTGACTGAGTTTGCACAATATCGCCTCCGTAACGGGCCATGGAATCGTGGGTGCCCGGCAGCGAGAGTTGACTGAGCTTTAAAGTATCCGGCAGGTTTTTCATCCACTGCTCATTATTATAGACACCAATATAGGCATCGTGAGAATAAGCCGCCGTATCGATACCTGAAAATACGTTGCCGCTGAAGCAGGCAATACCGGCAAAGGTTAAAGCAGCGAAAATGGATTTTAGTTTCATGGTTGGATCCTCATATTGACGTTTTAAATTAAATATTGATTTGGAACTGTCGATATATGAGGGGCAAACGCTGTGCCAAAAGCTCAAAATTATTTTAAATGGATGATTTACCTGGAAATAGTTAAATTCGCTATTGAACAAAATCGATATGCTTGCGGATTTGGGCTACGATATTCAGTAGTGATGACGAAATATCGTAACCGGAGCCTGTCGCTGATGGGATTCGAAGCGAATGGCTCCGGTTACTCTGAAAGTTGTTGGGCGGAATCCGAACCCACCGGTGTCGGAACGCCACTAATCCTCCTCCCACGCCGGTCTTTTCCGCCCTCCAAAGCGAGATCCGACCTTGATCGTGACGCTGAAAGCCACTGAGGCGGCGCCCCTTCGGCGGCACGAGGACATCGCTCCCTCGGATTGTTTTTATTGGCCGGCCAGCGCTGGTTTGATGAGCAGTCGATCAATAACCTAATGCGAGTCGCTAATGTCAACGACACCCTTGCGTCAGTGCGGTGTCGTGTAATAGGCAATGATCTTATCGGCGGTGGACTTGGCGCCGGCATCGCCGGTCAGCGCAGCGTAGTAATAAAACGACAGCGCAATGTTTACGTAGGAGATGCCTTTTTCGACTCCGAGAAATTTGTCGCCGCCGGGGTAGACCCGGCTATTGCCGTCGGACAGGATTTCGCCGCTGGGTTTGATGCGGGTTTGCTCCCAGGCGATTCCCGAACTTATCGCATCCCACAACCTTTGCCTGATCGCCGAGTCCGCCGGATCGGCATTCAGGTACAGAATAAACAAACGAAACAAGCTAACGCCCTGATAGCTGCTGTCGTAACCGTCCAATTCCGGCAACACCCCATTCGGCCATTGGGCGTTCAAACCCAATTCGGTAAACCCGATACCGACATCAATCGCATCCTGGCGGTGCAGAGCGCGTCCCACCAAATAAAAGCCGGCCCCGTCGTAATATAAGTGATTGGAAAGCGGCGTATCGTAGTCGATCAACAAATCCTGCTGGGTTAACAGCCAGTCGATCGATAGATCCGCCTGTTCCTTGATCAGGTCTATACGGCGGCGCAGGTCGGCGGTGTCGGCGCTGCTTCGAAACCAGGCGTTGCCGTCCAGCAAAATCAGCGAGCGGCCAAGCTCGCTGAAAAAGAATGTGGTCGCGTCGGCGTAATCTTGCGGATAGGGTATTAAATTGGCCGGCAGAGTCGGCGGAACCACGATTGGAAACGAGCCGTCGGGATTTTGATGGTCGAAGGCATATTCCAATGCCTTGATGCCGGATTCGAGCACGCTGGCGTTACGCAGATACAAGCCGCGCACGATAGTCCAGGTCACGCCGTCCTGAAAGCGCACCGAGAAGTAGCCGGCGCGATTTCGCTGGAGCGCGCCTTGTGCATCCGGTACCGCTAATCCGGCCAGCCGATTGATCAGCGTCGCGTTAAAGGATTTCAGCAGCGACCATTCGTTCGCGTTGGGCATGGCGTAAATGCTCATCCGGGTAGCCGGGCTATTGAGCGCGGGATCGCTTGCCGCGACCGCGCAGCTGAAAAGCGACGTTATGGCAAACAAGACAGAAACCAACGGATTTTGGGACATGTCATCT
>NZ_JBYMAP010000410.1:0-1985 GCF_057766305.1 Methylomonas sp. BG-2
TAATCATTATCCGCGCCGCGCGCTGGCTAGTTTGGATGCCGGGGAGCCGTCAGCGGCATTCGCGCCGGACTTCGGCGGTATCGTGCCACACAGCGTGGCGTCGCTCGAATTCGGCCCGGTTAACAAGGCGGGGGGCGATCGCATCGGCCTGGATTTGAATCGTTTCGCCGCTGGCGCCGATCTGCCCGCCTCGGCCGGCCGCTCCGACCAACCGTTGACCTTGAATGTGGCCGGCAACGCGACCGAGGTGCCGGTACCGGCCGCGGCCTGGTTGTTCTTGAGTGGTCTGATGGGCTTTCTGGCGATCGGCAAGCGCTGTAAAAGCCGCTTGATTTGACCTTTTAAAATTCGTAAACCAGCCGGAAATCCAAGCGCTGCTGGCCGGCGGAAACGCTGCCCTGGCCGTGAAGCGGATAGCTCCAATCCAGTTCGCCGAGCAGGCGCTTGAACCATTGCATGCGCAGCCCCAGGCCGGCCGAGGCGAGTTGTTCGACCGCCGGGGTCGGCGCGATCGGCGCGTCGGTCCACAATCTGGCCCAGTCGATAAAACCCAGCAAGCGCAGATTTTGCGCGGCGTCCCAATCGGCCGGCAGCAAGTGCGGGCTGTAAAACTCCAGAGACAAATTGACGCCATGGTCGGCCAGAGCCTGGGTTTGATGATAGCCGCGCACGCTGAGCGGGCCGCCGGCCGCGAATTGCTCGTTGCTGATCAGTTTTCCGAAGCTGGCTTGGCCGCTGGCCCTGGCTTGCAAGCGAAAATCCCAGGGCAATTGCTGTTGGTGTTTCAAGTCCGCGGTCAGGTAGAAATAATTTGGGGTGGCCCCGGCCCGTTTGCGCTCGAATTCGGTGGCGTCGTTGCCCAAGCCGCGAAAGCTGAAGTGGCCGGCGACGCTGGCGCTGCTGGCGTAACCGTCCCCGCGCAACGCGCCGTCGTAGCCGGCCATGAAGCCGGCGTAGCTGATCGGAGTATTCTCGGTGAAGCTGGCAATCTGCTGGCCGAAACTTTTATAGTCGAAGCCGAAAGTCAGGTTGTGAAAAATGCTGTCGGAAGACCCCGCCAGCGGCTTGACCAGCCGGGCGCCGTAGATCGAACCGGTACCGACCACCGACAGTCCGCCGATGTTGACGCCCAGCTGCGTGTTGGAGCTGATGCCTATGCCGTAAAGCGCCAGCCGGGTGTCGGCCCAGCCGGTCGGCAACACGTAGGTGCCGGACCAGACCTCGACTTCCTCGCTGGCTTGCGGGGAGACCTGGTATTGCAGCGAAGCGCTGTGAAAGGCCTGCCACAGATTGTCGTAGCGTAGCGAGCCGAGCAACCGGGAATAACTGGTGTGCTCGGAGTTGCGGCTGTTCATTTCGACGCTGCCATGCAGCGGCAACTCGTCCTTGACCTTCAGCTCCACCTCCATTTTGCCGGGCGTCGATCCGGCCCGGAACACCGGCGTGACGTTGCGGTCGGCCGATTGCTTGGCCAGCGCGGCCATTTGCGATTGCAGTTGCGGCATGTGCGGGACCCGGCCCTCGGCCAGCACCGGCAGACCTTCGCGGATTTTGCCCAGCGCGTAATAGCGCGAGCCGCTGATATAGACGGTTTCGATACTGCCTTCCAGTACTTGTAGGCGTACGCTGTCGCCCGCCACGTCCTGCTCCGGAATCGACACCACCACGGTCGGATAGCCGGCCTGGCGGTAGGCGTGCTCCAGCGCGGCTCGGGCCTGCTCGACGTCGGCGACGGTCTTGTCCGGACCGAGGTAGGGGTAAACCGCTTTTTCCAGGGTTTCGTCGTCCAGCACGCTGTTGCCGTCGATTTGGTAGTCGAACACATCGAAGCGCGGCTGTTGCTCGCCGGCCCATTGCGCGGAAACCGCCTCGGCGTTGGCCGTGGCGTTGTCCGCCGGGGTTTGCGCCTGAGCCGGCGGCCATGCCAGACTCAGGCCCAGCCATAGCGCGGCCCAAGTGCCGGGCCGGCTTGTGACAGCGTGAAT
>NZ_JBYMAP010000411.1:0-1985 GCF_057766305.1 Methylomonas sp. BG-2
TTGGGCGGTTCTAAACAAATAGGCTTTCAAGTTGCCGACATCGGATAAGTCCTCGGCTCGACACAGCCGGGCGAATGCTTCCTGACACAGATCGGCGGCGGTGTCGCGGCAACGCACGCGCGCATAGAGCGCGGCCTGCAATTCGCTCTGGCAACTGAGATACAAATCTTCCAGCAAGCGGCTGGGTTTGGAGGGCATGCGCTGACAACCGGGTAATCGGGACCGATGCAGCGGCAGCAGATTTCGCGCCAAATCCCGCCAACCCGAGCCGCCAAGGCTTTCAGAAGACATTCCGGCCGGGCAAATAACTAAACTATGTTAATTAAACCAGGGCAACCCGGCATTTCCCGAATCCCACGGACACAAAAAAGGGGCCGAAGCGGCCCCCTTTTCGCTCGCGACACGGCGCGCTTATTTGACGGCGGCGGCGATGTCGTTGAAGGCCTCGACGCGTTGTTTGCCGGCGTTGGCCAACTCGATACCGTTATCGACCACAAGCTTGATCAAACCCGGCGTGCTATAAACGATTTTGCCCAGATAGGCAACCAAAGGCACCGCGACGATCGCACCGAACAAGCTGCCGATACCCAAAACACCTAACAATTTGGTGATCAACACCACGATGTCCAGCGGCAACAAAATCATCGTGCCGAAATAGACCAGGACGATAAACGTGAACAATACGAACACGACGAACTGGAGCAGCCTGACCAAAGCAACATTTAGGTTTTTCATGGTTTTCAATGTCTCGAATGAATAAAGAATCGGTAAGCGCCGGAAACCGGCTTGATTCGGCCGGCGGACCGGCCTTGCACGCCGAGATTATAAAATAAAACCCCTACGGAATCCTCAACTTTTTGGCCGACGCTCCCCCCCTCATTCGGCCGGTGGACTCAACTCGCGGGGGGCTTCCGGCTTGTCGATGAAAAACGGGTGCAACAAGGCACCGACCGCGAAACCGCCCAAATGCGCCCACCAAGCCGAGTCGACCGCGACGTTGTCGAACATCGCCGCGGTGAACACGTCGCCCACTTGCACAATCACCCAAAAACCTAAAAAGGCGATGGCCGGCACCTGAAAAAACAACGGATAGAATAGAATCGGCACCATAATCACGACGGTCGCGTACGGAAACCTTACGAAATAAGCCCCCAAAACGCCGGCAATCGCTCCGGAAGCACCGACCACCGGTATCGCGATGGTTGGATAAAAATACCACTGCGTAACCGTCGCCAGCAGTCCGGACACGATATAGAAGGCCAGGAAACGCCAGTGCCCCATCAAGTCCTCGATGTTGTCGGCGAATATCCACAAAAACACCATGTTCATCAGCAAGTGCAGAAAACCGCCGTGCAGGAACAAACTGGTTAAAAACGACAGGTAGTGATCCGGCGGCAAGCCGAAGGCATATGCCCAATCCGGATTCGAATAGCGGATCGGCACCATGCCGTACCGATAAGCAAAATGCTGGCTGACTTCGTCCGGCATGAACAGCATCGCCACGTAAACCGCCACGCATACCGCCATCACGGCCCACGTCACGTAGGGTTTGGTCTGGCAAGGTATCGAATCTCGAATGGGTATCATCGTTTGGCCTCTTGAAAAATCGGGATCATGGCATTGTCCGCATCAGAGTGGCTCCGTCGCGCGCTATAGGGCCTCGCACGGACCGCCGACATATTCTCAGGCACCGGCAAATGCCCGAGCCCTTGGTTCCGCCGGCCGGACTAGTACCGAGCAGCCGGTCAACGCAAGTCAAACAACGCCGAAATAAGCTTAGTCGCTCGGGACACTTAGCGCTGTATTGACGCTTCTCGGGGAAAATGGCGGCGTTGCTTCAATCTGACCAACTAAAAATAAGTTTGCCATGATTTTGCAAACTTGCTGGGCCTTGCGATCTAGTGTTTAGTTGGGTTTACGAGCTAGCAAGGCAACCTTGGAGGAATGCCGAGAGCAGTTCGCCCCCAAATATTGAACGCTCCGAG
>NZ_JBYMAP010000412.1:0-1982 GCF_057766305.1 Methylomonas sp. BG-2
TGTCGTTGAAATCGTAACTCGCCACCAGCGTCGCCGCGATAGCCGACGGGCTGGCGGCGAAGAGTGCCGGGAGCAACATGATCGGCCAAGCGGTTTTATTGAAATTGATCGGGTTGCGGCATTCGGGGCGCGGTGAAGCAAGGTTGGATTGATGTGTTTGAATCTTGAAAAGCATGGTTTTTCTCCGTTTTCTAGGATTGAGCGCCCGGTCGCGCTTAGCCGGACCGCGCGGGTGTTGCTAACGATGGTCTTTTAAGATGTCCATGACCAGAGCCGCCGCCAAGCGGCCGGTTTGGGCGCCGCCTTCCATGAAGCCGTAATTGGCGTCGCTCAAATGCTCGCCGGCGAAAATCAATTTGTCGAAAGCCACCTGTTGGGTAACGGCACCGTCGCCCTCAACCCAAAAGTATTCGGCAAACGTAGTCAGCTGTCCCGGCGCAAAGTTGGCGTAGCCGCCGCCGACATAAGGATTGTTGCCCCAGGCGCTTTTCGCCAAGCCGCCGCTCGCCGAGGCTTTCGCGCCGGGGATAAATTTGTCCAGATCGGTGATGAATTGCTTCGCCAGCGGTTTGATATTGTGGGTTTTATTCAGCTGTCTGGCCTGATCGCCGCCCAGGAAAAAATTCAGCGCGCCGCCGCGACGGTGCGGTTGGCGCTGTGTTTCGTCCCAAACTTCCGAGTAGCCCAAATCCGTCCAGGCCGCCAAACTAAAACCGGCGGGGCCATGCCAGAAGCGTTGCTTAAAGCCGGCGATCAACTTTTCATTGGCGCCCGGATTGGCTTCGGCGACGAAACGGCGAAACAGCGTCGGCAACGGAGCGTCGATCTCGACGTCTCGCAAGGCTGGAAAGGGCGTCGCAATGATGACGATGTCGGCTTCGACCCGGCTACCGTCGCTGAACGTCAGCTGGTATTCGTCGTTGTGGCGCTTGACCTTTCTCAAGGCTTTGCGGAGATGAATTTGCCCCGGCAACGCGCTTGCCAATGCATCGGTGATTTGCGCCGAACCGCCGACTACCGCGTAAACCTCATCGCTGTAACTGAGCAAATCGACGGCTTGACCGTCGACCACCGGCAAAATATCGAGTAGTTGTAACGCCGAAGCTTGGCTGGTTTCCGCGCCGAATTCGGTACGCAGCATATTTTCCAGCAGGGTGCGCACATAGGGCGCCGCGATTTTATCGGCGTGTCGTTGCAAGTAATCGCTGACCGACCATTGATCGAACAGCGGTGCGTGTGTGTCCCAGTCCTGGTCCAATAAGCCGGCATCTTCGTTAATTTGCGCGGCAATCGCGCGCAAATCGTCGGCCAGCTGTGCTTCGCTGTAGCGTTCGCCGTTGAAGAAATACGCCTCTTTCGGATAAGGTAAGCGCGCCGCATCCTGGCGCTTATCGAATAGCTTAATCCCGAATTCCTGCGCCAATCCCAGCATGTCTGGGTGATCGGTATTAATCAGTTCCGCGCCCAGATCGATCGTCAAACCATCGTCGAGCTTGGCGGACAGCATCCGGCCGCCTACCCGAGCGCGCGCTTCGAACAGCGTGGCTTTGACGCCGGCATTTTTCAGCCGATAAGCGGCATTCAGGCCGGCAATACCGGCCCCGATGATCGCTACCCGCGCGTTGCCATGATCTTTCGCCCAGGCCGGCGGCGCCAAGCTCGCGCTTATCGCGCCGGCTAATCCGGCCGCCGTCGAGGTCTTGATAAAGCGGCGCCGGCTCCAGTCGGCCTGACTGGCGGGAATCGGGGCGGGCAACTGATGGGCCTTAAGATGTTCGCGTCTGGCGGTCTGCAAGATCAGAACCAGCCGCCGAAAAAAATTGCTATGCGCCATGAGCGAATCTCCTGAATTCGAAAATCGCATTATAGAGGTAAAATCCAACGCGGCTGAGGTTACCCGCTGGAAACAGCGCGTTGCGCCGCTGCCGCGATCCCATACCGAGAATGGCGCTTTGGAGAGCTGGGCTTCAGAAAATGTCGCC
>NZ_JBYMAP010000413.1:0-1972 GCF_057766305.1 Methylomonas sp. BG-2
ACCGGAAATCGCCAGCAGCAACGCCACGGTCAACAGTTTTTGTGTCATTTCGAAATCTCCACCGCTCCGAGCCAGGAAACCGTGGGCATCGGAGCGGAAACAGATGCCCAGCGAGTCGTCTATCATCCGGACGAGTGATCCGGTCCCTCTGAGTTCTATTCGAAGCTGTTCACCGGGCTTGCGCTTAAACCGGGAGGGTTACGGCAAAGCAGGCTCGCCCAAAACATGCAAAACGATTACATCTTAACAAACCCTTCCGCCGTTCTAACACCCTACTCCGGTAGGGTTCCCTCGCCGCATCGGCCTTCCGATAATGCCGCCCAGTCTCGGCGCCGTTAGCAGTCTGCCGAGGGTAGGCAATCAAAACGACTTTTGGGAGACAACCATGACACACCGAATTCTATGCGGCGCGTTAGCGGCACTGGGCATGCTGACTGCCGGCGGCGCGCAGGGCCGGCTATTCGACCGCGGCGGCGGTCTGATCTACGACAGCGAGTTGGATATCACCTGGCTGGCCGACGCCAACTACTCCAAAACCAGCGGTTACGACGCCGAAGGCAAGATGAGCTGGCAGAACGCCATAGCCTGGATAGACGGCTTGAGCTACTTCGACGACGTGCGCGGTACCCGTTACGACGACTGGCGCCTACCGACCTTCACCGACCTGGGGGCACCGGGTTGCGACTACGGCTACAGCGGCAGCGACTGCGGCTTCAATGTGTCCACGGCCAGTTCGGAACTGGCGCATCTGTTCTACGGCGATTTCGCAAACAAAGGCTCCCAGGATACGCATGGCGGACCGCAGTCCGGCTACGGCCTTGTCGACGATCCGGCCACCGCCGACGACGAAAGCCTGTTCAGCCATCTTCAATCCTTCGGCTATTGGCTAGGCACCAGCTACGGCGACGATGCCAGCAAAGCCTGGTACCTGAGCACCGCCACCGGCATGCAAAACTACATCAGCAAGGGGACTCACTATTACGTCTGGGCGGTGCGCGACGGCGATGTCGCCGCGCCGGTGCCGTTGCCGGGCGCGGCGGGCATGTTCGCCGGCGCGCTGGCCGGTCTGACGGCCGTCAAACGTCGCCGCGTCTAGCCGCTTTCATTCACCCGGCCCGCGGGCCGAATTACTTTCAGGACCTCATCATGAAATCCAGATTCTCCAGCGGCTGTTTAGCCCTATTCCTATGCGCAACCGGCGCGACGCAAGCGTCGCAAGTCGTGGTCACTTTCGAAGACATAGGCCCCGACACCAATTACCAAATGCCCGACGGTTACGGCGGGATTTCCGGTTGGGAATCGTCCGGTCAATGGAGAGATTATTACGGCACCGACCATGACCCGGCCTTGGGCGAGCACTTTTTTCACGGGTGGGGCGGCGAGTTGAGTTTCGACGACGCGCCGGTGGTCTTCGAAGGCACTTACTACACCTTTTGGGGCACCGATCAGGAAATCAGCTATTCGCTGTATTACCAAGGCGAATTGGTCTACAACGAAGCGCTTGATCCGACCAACCAACCGTTCCAGCCCTATTGGCTGGCGTCCGGCTACTCCGGCTTGATCGACAAAATCTATTTTTACGGCACCTCCGACGGCATCGTCATCGACAATCTGACCTATTCGACAACGGTCCCGCTGCCGGGCGCGGCCTGGTTGTTCGCCGGAGGCTTGGCCGGACTCGCGATCCGCAAACCGCGCCGGTAAGTCGTCCGGCAACCGCCTTTCCCGCCCGCCGCCGCGCTTTCCCGGCAAGCCGATAAGCTTCTCGGTCGGCCGGCGACCCGGTTATACAATAGCTTGGTCAACGTCAGCGCCATCTCCAACGCGCCCTTACCGGGTGATGTTCCACGCGTTGGCGGGCATAATTACGCTGAAACGGCGGGGAGAATAAGGTAAAGGGTTGCAGCGACGGGGTGCGTTCCCTTCGACTCCGCTCAGGGAGCGCCCCCTCGGGAGGCATGACGGCGCTTCG
>NZ_JBYMAP010000414.1:0-1965 GCF_057766305.1 Methylomonas sp. BG-2
GCGAGGTTAGCGTGTCCCCACAGGTGTAATTAGCAACCCAACGACAATGAAACCACTGCATCGCCCCTGGCAAATGAAAGATGCTGTGCGGGAGGCGGCGGAATGAGGTCGATCAACTTTTTACAGACTTGATCCTTACACCTAACGTAACTCGTCGGACTCTCGCACCCTGGCATAAATCGTCTTACGTCTTACTTCCCATCGCTGTTAAAGCCCCTCCACTAGCTTTCCTTCACTCTACCACTTCGCGACGGTAAATCAATTCCGCAGCCAATAGCGATCGACCAATTCCCGCGTCGAACGAATATTTCCTTTACTGGAAGCGCCAAACACAATCGATTCTATATTCGGCTGGGCACAGACCCATTCGATGGCCTCGTTGGCTGGTATGGCGCCGGAGGCGAATACCGACATTGCGATGGCGCGGAATTTCTTTTCTTTTAGGGCGGCTTCATAGGCTTCGAAGCCGCCGGACATCCTGAATCCCACTTTATTGATATTCGCGCAAACGATGGGATTGTCTATGCCCAATTCTTCCAACACATCCAACAATCGGGGCATATTCATCGTAATAAAGCCGGGCTCTGCCCCGTATCTTGCCTTAACATGATTGGCAAAAATACGGAAAGCCTCGTTAAAGCCCAGACCCAGTAAAAAGTCTACAACGACGTTTTGTAAGAAAATCACCGGTGTTTGCAAGCCGGCGAACATTTTCATTTCGGCGTCTATCAGTAAGGTCGTGATGCCTTCGATGTCTTTTTTAGCCAAGGACATGCCGCCACGCATCGCGGAATCCAAAAAGCCTTCTTCCGGCAAGAAGTGCTTGATTGCCCCCAACAAACCATGATCGGTCATCGCATTGGCATATTTATGCGCATAGGGCATGCATGGATAAAATTTGTAATCAGCGTAGCGCGTCGGATTAGCGCGCATGTGGTCGCAAACCAAGGCAATGCGTTCATGCGTCGTACACATAAAGGTTTTGATACCTTCGTCGTAGGCATTGTCCAAAACCTCGATCACGGCCCCGATGTCCTGAAAACGCATGGCCTGAGCACGCGCTTTTTCTTCCGACATATGATTGACGCCAAAAAATTGATTGTCGCCAAAAAGTAATTGGTCCATCTAATGTACTCCAGCCCCTTCGTGGGGTAACTGTTAAAAACGGGAAATATTCGGCAAAGGTTAATAACGGGCAAATCCCTTGGCGTTACCTTTCTCTCGCGCTACGGAGCGGTATAGCGAGGAAAACAAACGCACAGTTCGATACCCCCTTCCCTGCTCCAATACCATTTGGTTAAGCCGCTCATGGTTCGACTGGCTCACCACGAACGGTTCGACTGGCTCACCACGAACGGTTCGACTGGCTCACCACGAACGGTTCGACTGACTCACCACGAACGGTTCGACTGACTCACCACGAATGGTTCGGCTGACTCACCACGAACGGTTCGACTGGCTCACCACGAATGGTTCGACTGACTCACCACGAACGATTCGACTGGCTCACCACGAATGGTTCGACTCGCTCACCATGAACGGTTCGACAGCTCAGCACGAACGGTTCGGCTGGCTCACCAGGAGCGGCTAAGTTAACGCAACAGCCCTGATCGCGGCTGAAGTCGCTCCTGCAACGTCGCACTGAGTTTTCGTGGGCGACAAACGCAAGATCGATCGTTAATTGCTCAAAAACGAAAACAACCCGCCCTTTTTAGGGGCGGCAACCGGCAAGGCTTCGTCGTTTTTCACCGACGGTCCTTTTTCCGCATCCGCTATCATCATGGCGATCACCTTGTCGGTTTCCGCCGCGCTGGCAAACGAATTCACATTTTCGGGACGTTTTTCGGCGATGCATTTGACGAAATAATCCAACTGCGCCGAATATTCCTCGCCACGCACGTAAAACCAGACTTCTTCGGTCAATGCCGTCGTGTTATTCACGTTCCAGCCTTGCTGATAGCCTTC
>NZ_JBYMAP010000415.1:0-1962 GCF_057766305.1 Methylomonas sp. BG-2
AGACGAATCTACCGAGATCGATATATTATTTCGAATACATTCAATCGCCAGTCTCCAAGCTAAGTCGCTAATATGGTGAAGGACTCGTCTTATTGGAAATACCTGAGAAATAGTATGGTTCGCCGTGGTATACCAACTCGGCAAGTCGTCGCAACAAAAGCATTCGATTTGGAAAGGAAAGGTGGCACGACTTTGGCGACCCACAGCCGCCACTTGTTTCAAACGGTACGTTTCAAAGATGTCCTCATTGCCACGCTACGCATTGACTTGGCTACTTGCGCTGAACGGATGCAGCGCTTTTGCAGGCACGCTTTTAAATATACCAATGGATATATCGAAAACGGAACCGAAAACCGTCTCGCTGAATCACAACTTGTCTTAACGGAGGCCTCAACCGTTTCACTTAAAATTTGCAATTTGTTGTTCAAATGAACGGGGCCACTTCTCTCTGACTGCCTTGGTCGGTGTTGACGATGTCCGGCCTGCCGTAACGTTTAAAGGCTTGCTCCAGTACGTCCACGGCATGGCAGGCTTCCAGGGTGATCGCCACCTTGGCGGCCAAGACTTTGCGAGTCGCCCAGTCGAGGACTGCCGTTAAATACGCGAATCCTTTGGCCCGCGGGATGTAGGTGGTATCCAGCGCCCAAACCTGATTGGCGCGATTGATGGTCATGCCGCGCAGCAGGTAAGGATAGATTTCATGCCCCGGTGTCTTCTGGCTGGTATTGGGCTTGCTGTACACCGCTTCGATGCCCATACGCCTCATCAGCGTGTTCACGTGTTTTCGGCCCACCTGGATGCCTTGGGTGTTCAACTGGTCGCGCAACTGCCGAGTTCCCATGAACGGGTGCTTCAGGTGCAGTTCGTCGAGTCGGCGCAGGAGGTCCAGATCGCGCTCCGAAACCGGCTTGGGCAAGTAATACACACTGCCGCGACTGATGCCTAATAGCTTGGCCTGCCGACCAATCGGCAGCTTGGACTCACGGTCGATCATCGTTTTGCGCTCAGCCATCCCGCCTTGGTGAGCGCGTTCCCTAAAAAATCGTTTTCCAAGGTCAGTTGGCCGATTTTCGCATGCAAGGCTTGCAGGTCAACTGGCGGTGATTCAGGCTCCGCCGGCTTGCCAAACACCTCGGCCGCCCGCTCTGCCAGTTGCTTTTTCCAATCGACAATTTGATTTTGATGGACCTCGAATTCCTGGGTCAATTGGGCCAGGGTTTTATCACCCGCCAAGGCCGCCAACGCGACTTTGGCCTTGAAGGCCGGTGAATGTTTTCTTCTCGGTTTTTTGGACATCTTCTGCTCCATTGCTTTGTCCTGACGGACGTTCAAAAGTAGCAGGGTTTTTCACTTTACCGACTGTTCAATTTTTTGGGGCCGGCTCTAAAGAACGCGGCTCCAACGCACTTAAAAAATGCGCGTCGTGAAATTAAGAACGGTGATTCATTAGCCGCTGCGGCTTCTTTAAAAGAAGCGATTAAAATTTTTAAATCCTTACTAACGTCCGTTAATAATACTGCGCAACCCAGTTTGTTTAAGTGATTCAAACCACACCTGTAAACCGGCGTGGAACTTTTCCATAATTCGGCGCTATGATACAGTCGGTAAACAATTGAAAGAAAATAACTAGTCCAGTTGCCTGGAAAAAGTTAGACGCCAATTTTGATCAGAAATTGGAAAATTTTCAACGCCAGTTAACAATGAAATTTAATGGTGTGTGTTGCTAATTTTCATTCGCGTGTCAGCAGCTCGATGTACGACTGGTAACTGTAGCTACGGTTTTTTTTCTGCCCGGTAAATTCCACCACAATGCTCAACTCCTCCAGGACTTTGACTGCTGCCGTCGCGGTTGGGAAGGTGGTGTTTAGTTTTTTTCGCACCTGCTCGATGCTGAAGCGCGGCATCATCGGTAACATCTCAAACAAACGGTAACTGGCGGGACCGACTTTCGCGGCGCCCAGC
>NZ_JBYMAP010000416.1:0-1957 GCF_057766305.1 Methylomonas sp. BG-2
TCAAGTTGGTGAGCATACTGGGGA
Organism: Methylomonas sp. BG-2; assembly: GCF_057766305.1. NCBI lineage: Bacteria > Pseudomonadati > Pseudomonadota > Gammaproteobacteria > Methylococcales > Methylococcaceae > Methylomonas > Methylomonas sp. BG-2. Next base: position 25 of record NZ_JBYMAP010000416.1, read on the forward strand.
ATACTTGTATATTTTTCATCTCTGAAATCCATTGGGTTTGTGTATGGATGTTTACTTTTTACTTCCCGTATTATTCGGGTCAAAAGAAAGCTATTAGAATAGCGTCGAAAAAGGAATCTCCAGGTCCGCACTTAATTGTAATATAGGCTTTCTTTATTTATAACGTGAAACCCATTTCGACACCATAAGATAAAATGGCTATTACCTAGTTGCAGGTTAGACTTGTGGTGTTCGATAAGTAACGCTTTTAGATCTAATAGAACACTCTAATTATCAATACGTTGAGTTCTGCAAATCGAACAAGGAGTTACTGAACCTGTAACTTATTCATAACCATTCCTGATTACCCATAAGCCTCAGCCAATTTAAGCAAACGCCCCGGCATGGGCGGCGTATTGGCAGCAGCGATCAGGAAGCGGGGCATCATGGCTTGCAGATCGAATCGGCGGTTAAAGCGATAACAAAATTCGGCTAGATACCGGGGTCAATGTTTGGGGTTGATGGCGTGATAAGTCCCGTTGATCGAGCGTTTCACGTTGCCGATCATGGTATTGACCCAGGCTAATTCTTCTTTGGTCACACTGTCCGGGCCACCGCCAGTGACGATGGTGTAATGGTGACAACCGTGATCGAGCACGGCGGAAAAGCAGGCTAGGCCGTCCGAGTACACGAAACTGCCTGGCTCAAGATGCTTGCCGGCCCAGCGTTTGATTTCGCTGTTTCGAAAACCTTTGACCACATTCAAGTTCATGGCGATGGGATGGTGATTTTCATTCAAGGCCACCGCCGCGACAAACGGCGTCTTGTTTTCCGAGCCGCGTCCGCGTTTGCCGCCGCGATGCTCGCCGCCCCAGTAGACGTCATCCAACTGAATGATGCCGGCCAGCGGTGTGCGATCATCCCGCTCTTTCATGGCCTACATGACCTTATGCTTGAGGCTCCAGGCGGTGTTGTACGACACGCCGATTTGCCGTTTCAACGCCAAAGCCGACAAACCGGCTTTAGCTTGGGTCAGCAGGTGAATCGCCAGAAACCACACGGTCAGCGGCAACTTGGTTTGTTCGAACAGCGTCCCGCTGGTCAGCGACGCTTGGTGATGGCAAGTCGTACACTGGTACAAGTTGCGACTCTTGATCACACTATACCGACCACCACCACAGCAAGGACATTGGAAACCAGATGGCCAACGTGACTGAAATAACGCCTCACGGCATTGGATTTCAGTACCGTACCGCTTCATGAAATCCGTCAAACTGACGCCTTTTTGAAATTGGATCAGGTTCTTTTTCATGACACGATCTCCTGGCAGTTCCAGCTGACCTTTGGACGATCCGAGGCCTCGAAAGTTGCTGAGAGTTGTGGGTAATCAGGTAACTATTTAAATTCGATAGTTGCCTCGTTTGTTGGTTTTGGCCAACCGAGTGAGGTTGCCAACGACTGCTTTGTAGTCCTCCAATTCGAAGAATCTGGATTAGGCTGACCGGCCGGTTTAGAGAAACGCGACAGGCCGTTTTGGGTCGGGTGTTGACCGTCCGCTCATCAGATTCATCGCCGGAAAGCTGACATTGAATTCCGATTCCCGAAAGCAGCCGTTCGTCACTGTACCCAACCGACCCACAACAGTCCCTCATTCATTAAAGTCGGATGACAACAATCATTCTTAAAGCGGACGATTGTTTCAATTCAAAGTTACAGTATCACTAGTACATTCGTACTGGTACGTATGTAATCTTGACTCGCAATTGCCGCACTGACATGATCGGCAATCAGTTATTACTTGTTTTGATGAAGGGATCAAATTTATGAAAGAAAACCAACCATCTTGGGGTCCTTGGCACAATGTTGTTTGGGCGGTATTTCTTATTGGAACACCAATTTTGGCATGGTATCTATCGAATTGCCCAATAGCGGGTCGACCGGTCTACTAGGCGCC
>NZ_JBYMAP010000417.1:0-1956 GCF_057766305.1 Methylomonas sp. BG-2
AGGGGTGGGCTTTGACGATATTGGGGTACTTGTCCCACAATAATTTACCACGTACGGCGCAATGTACCACGTACGGCGCAATGTAGGGCGTCAATAGGCGGAGCCGTATTGCGCCGCACGTTGGCTTTTAACTGGTAGCAGGCAGGTAAAAAAGCCAAGGACCGTAAACATAGTTATTCAAGGACCGATTAGCGAAGCGAAATGGTACGAATGGTTGGCATGTCTCGGATTACGCTATCGCGAATAGGCGCTACGTAAGTGAGGAGACATCCCGCTCGCGGTGATCGACCAACGCCCGGACGGCAGCCTGGCCGGCGTGGCTGACATCGAAACCGACTTCACCAACACCCCGCGTTTTTTGCGCCGGGCGGCCGGCGATCTGACCCAACCGGTCTGGTCCTGGCCGATTGCCCCCTACGGCGACACCCCGGCCCTGGAAGACCCGGATGGCGACGGCGCGCAGACCGTCTTCAACCTCCGCTACCCCGGCCAATACTACGACGCCTTCTTCGGCCTTCACTACAACCACACCCGCTACTTCTCGCCCCGCGCCGGCCGCTACCTTCAACCCGACCTGATCGGCCTGGAAGGCGGCACCAATGTGTATACTTACGCCAACGGCAATCCGGTCAGCTATACCGATCCGACGGGGACAGTTTTTGACATCGTTATAGACGTTATCTCGATCGTAAACGATCTGTTCCATTTCGCTACAGAAGGTTTTACTGATACGAACGTTGCGGCCTTTGCAGGTGATATTGTCGGCGCCGCAACACCCGGATTGACGGGGGTTGGCGCGACAATTCGTGCTGCTGATAAGGTTAAAGATGTTGCAAAAAGTACCTAAGAACTCACGAAGTCGCAGACAAAAGCAATTAAATCATTAGAAAAGCAAATCCAAAAGCATCAGCAAAAACTGGACGATTTTAAGGCGAATCCCACTGTTCGGCCAGGGATGGAAGATTTGCCGAAGGAAGTTATTAAGCAGCAGCAAGAAGAAAGAATAAGGCACTTAGAGACAGAGATAAATACTTTTAATAAGAACATTGAAAAAATCAAAAACGGTGAACTGTAAAAATGGAAGTTGCTCTTAGTAATTCAAATTCACTATTTTTCGTTGATAAAACTCAAGAGAAAAATAGCTTTTCAGTATTAAATACCACCTTGGTCTCCGTTCTATTTAGCGCATGGGGAGCAGACGAAATAAATTTAAAACACTTAGAGCCGTTGGTAAAGAAATTAATTAACCTTGGTTGTAAATGTTTTGTGTGTGCTGGAACATATTCAGAATTACTTCACGACAGTATTGATGATATTATTTCCGACATGTCTACTTGTGGGGGACAGGAAAATTGCAGAGACATAATCACCAGTTGGCACGATACCGATTCGGATGATGAAGTAGCGGAATTTTTTTTGTATTCATTGAACGTATCTAATAATGTTTCTAATATGGTGTGGTTAGCTTTTCTTGACGACGGCAATCCAAGTGACAATCGATTAAAAGCCGCTATTCTAAAAACAATTGGTGACGCTGTAAGGCTGTAAGGCTGTAAGGCTGTAAGGCTGTAAGGCTGAATGCGTCGCGGTTCCGCAACGCGATAACGCGCGCCAAATTTGATAGCCGATAGGAAGCCGCCGACGCGGAGAAGGCGCATAGTTAGCGACCGTTGCGCCTCGCCGCCGGCTCGGCACAACCTACCCGAGGCGCATCTTTTCAAGTTTCACCAACACCCCGCGCTTTTTGCGCCGGGCGGCCGGCGATCTGACGCAACCGGTCTGGTCCTGGTCGATGGCCCCCCTACGACGACGGCGCGAAGACCGTCTTCAACCTGCGCTACCCCGGCCAATACTACGACGCCTTTTCCGGCCTGCACTACAACCACACCCGCTACTTCTCCCCCCGCGCCGGCCGCTACCTGCAACCCGACCTGATCGGCCTGGAAGGCGGCACCC
>NZ_JBYMAP010000418.1:0-1945 GCF_057766305.1 Methylomonas sp. BG-2
GTTGTTGGTAGCCGCTTCACCCGTGTTGCCAATGACGATGTCGCCTCCTGAGTTTGCCGCGCGATAAGTGGTTGGGAATATTGTTGAGCCCTCAACAACGTATTTTGGATCATTTGGATGTTCTGGATCATACAATTTCCCACCCACCACCACGATATCGCCAAAGCCAAGCGTCATTACTCCGGTATCCACGATATAAGGCATACTCGGATTCAAGTGAATATCGGCCACCGCTTCCCAAACCTTTACCGCATCCTCGAATGCCGCTTTTTGTACCCCAGACAACGGCGCAAATGTGTTTTCTGTTACCCCATGTAATCCATAGTCATAACCTTTCCAATAAGGTATTTGTGTGCCGCCAAAACTGTAGGTAAGTGTCAACCCTTTAGTTTCCATCGGATAAAACCAGCTGGATTTAATGAGTTGGCCTTTTTGGTCATCGGTTACCGTTGTCATAGTTTTCACCTGTTTGTATGTAAGTTAAAATTTAAAGTAAGCTTCATGGTTCCATGTATTTTCTAAGGCCCTGTAAATCATCGGGTACATTAGTACCACAATCATCATGCTCATTTTCACCGCAAAGTAATTGTTTTAGATTGCTATATTTACTCATCCGGTTTTCAAAAAATTGAAAAAAAATAGAGTCTTGAATAGTAATATTAATGAATTTATCTTTATAGGCGATAAAAACACGCCAAGGTACACTTACACTTTCCTTTGCCCGCTCAAGCTTTTTTGAGGCATCAAATGGAAGCGATAAAAATACATCCACCAGTTCATTCAACTGCTCTGCTGTCATCTGTGCATAGCGGTCTTCGGCTTCACTACCAAAATCAGTTTTGTTGCGGTGAAAATGGACTTTGCCATCGGGATATATTTTGATGACAGAAGTGGGGACACCACCCCAGGTATGCGTCAACTCGAAAACAGGCGCGGGATTGGTTTCTGCTAAGCTGTTTTGGCATGACAATAAGGTGAAACACAAGGCCGTAAGGCGCAATAACCAACGGGCATTGCGCCGTATTTTTAAACTATTAAAACTCATATAAATCTCCGTCAACTCCAGCCCGATTTAAAGGATAGACGCCTCGCTCAACCCATCGGTGAAAGGTCGAATAAGGCCAGTCTTTTACTTGCTTAACATAACCATGTTTCATTGGGTTGTAATGGATATCATTCAAATGTGCTTGAAAATCCGCTTCATCTCGAATGAGATGATTCCAATAACGCCGCTGCCAGATGCCGCGTTCTCCTCGTTTAAGTCGCACACTCGATCTGTGCTCGGTTGTGGGTATTGCTTTAGAAAATCCAATTCTTATCAAGCGTATTCGGGTGGCAAAATCGGTATCGTTTTCCGGTAACTCAATCAAACAATGCATGTGTTCGGGCAATACCACCCAGCCGTGAATTTCGAACGGGTGATGAGCTTTCACCGTTTTAACCGACTCCCTCAAAGCTTGAATATGCCGGATCAACAAATCGTTATCCTTTCTTTATAACAAATTGATAGTAAAAAAATAGGTTCCACCAGGATGCCATATTCGCCGGTAATCCATTTGTTTATTATCTATTTCGTGTTTTAAATACGGCGCAATGCCCGTTGGTTATTGCGCCTTACGGCCTTGGGATTTTTGATCAAGCCATTTTGCAGTGCGTTTTGATATTCGGTGCGCCAATAGGCGTCGGTGCGTGGCGCGTTACCGTTAATCTCGGAATTAAAATTAGCTGCGGCTGCGGCCTGAGCCGCCGCTTCATCCCAAGACCCAATATCCAGTAAATTCGCTAGCCTTTCCTGTATAAAATCGCCAAATGCTTGGAGATTAACATCGTTTTGAGCATATTTATCGGATAAGCCGTCTGCAATAACGCTATAAGCCATATTTTCCTCGGTCATCGCGCCGACGATAGCCCCGGCACTCACGCCCGCCTTGTTGGCTATGTCAAA
>NZ_JBYMAP010000419.1:0-1916 GCF_057766305.1 Methylomonas sp. BG-2
CGATCATTCCCAGGACATAGGCGCCATCGGAAACAAGCGGCAAAGAAACCTTCGGCTCGCAGGAATCCCTAAGAAAGCTGACCACGCGTTTCGCGTTGGGTGGAAACGTATAGTTGCTGTACGGATCGTTAGCCAGCAATTCGTTCAGATAGACCGAGGGACGAACGATGGTGTAGAAACTACGGCCAAGCGATTCTTGGAGTGCAGCCTCGGCCTGATTCTCGATAGCTGAGTCGGATTTTATGGAAGCATCAAAAGCGACATTCCCGCTCGAAAGAATGGTCTTCACGTTCGTGAAGCCAGCGGCCTCGAAGGCGCGCTTCAGATCAGCGCTCTTGGCGGTTAGAGGACTGACACCGCGAAGGAAAGCGACGTAACGTGGCATGGCTCTATGCAACCTAATCGGGATAGGAAGAAACCTCGCGGCTCTTCCCTCCCACACCACCGGGCATGCGGCTCACGTACACGGCGGTTCGATGATTTTTACCGGCCGCTCCGCCAAGGCTCATCACTTCGGCAATGCCGAAGTTGCTTTGACCACCATGGATGGTGGGAATGCAGGTTTTGCAGGCGCAAAAACCTGTCCAACCAAGCAGTGCGTTTCTTAATTTTGCGACGATCTGTTCCAAATGGCGGCCTCGGGTAAGGCGGGTCAGTTCGCGAATACGGTCTTTGAGTGTTGGGTCGTGAAGCGATAACCACCCCTTCGCGACCCAAGAATTTCGAAAAGCTATTTTCTTATCTAAAGCAGACCGTCAACGCTTTGATCACCGGGCTTGTCCAACAACCGGTTCAGATTGTGGTTCGCGTTGCCCTCACAATCTAACCTTATTCGTTAGGCTTGCCGAATGTTTGGCTATTTCAATTAGGTAACGCAGTGCTTCGTTAACCGATTCCGCATTTGGAAATGCGGCCACCACATCGGGCTCTAACCGAACCGTATCGCAGAACTTCTTGCGTCTAGGCCCAAGCTTTCTGACTTGCAAACTTTGTAAATCATATTCAGGCCGTAACTCATCTTCTATTTCATTGTTGTTCATAAGCGTTACGCTCCGATGCGGTTGCTTCTCTTGCGCTAATCAAGCGAATGCTATTGTTACGCTCCTTATAGGAAACGCACAATAATCTTCTCTTCTCTGGGTTGATTCACCAAGCAGGATAAAACGGTGTTCTCCGTAAGAATGATCGGGGTCGTAAAAATCCACATACAATGGATCATCAAAGACCGTTTTAGCTTCCTCGAAGGAAACACCATGTTTGGCCAAATTCGTCGCTGCTTTGTTTTCATCCCACTCATAAATCATATTATCTAATTGTCGAACAATCCTCTGGCTTACAATTTCCAGAATTTACATAATCGCCTTGATGGCGGACCAAACAATCAGCTTAACCTCCATCGCCACTAAAAACACTAGAGCAATTCTGGCATGAAGGCTTCTCAGGATAGCCTTGGCGAATATCCGCTTGCAGCTTGCGCACCGCTTGGTGCGCGGAGCGGTTCGGGCGAAAGCCGAAACTATCCCGGTGAAACTGGGGTTCCCATTGTGGATTGAGCACTTGGGCGATAGCCTGTTGAATGAATCGGTCCAGCACGGTCGGTATCCCCAAGCCTCGGCAACTGCCATCGGGTTTGGGGATGTCCACGCGTCTCACCGGTTGCGGACGGTAACGGCCCGCTTCTAGGTGCTCGCGAATGGCCGGCCAATGCTGTTTTAGGTGCTGCAGCAATTCATCGACCGTCATGCCGTCGATGCCCGGCGCGCCCTTGTTCCGGCGGACTTGCTTCAGCGCGCGTTGCAGGTTGGCGCGGTCCAGCACCGCCTGCAAGCTCGCCTTGGGTTGGATGGAGTCCAACGAACTCTGCGCCCCAATCCAGTGTTCATCCTGCGGCTTAGCCGCAGCCCGCTCATGCAGGG
>NZ_JBYMAP010000420.1:0-1910 GCF_057766305.1 Methylomonas sp. BG-2
TTCTACTTCTGTTCGATCAACAAAAATTCCTCGATCAATTTGGTTTTCAATTGATCTAGCCCATTGTTCGGCTAAATTTTTAGCTGAAAAAGTTTTGCTAGTTGGTGCTTCTCCTTTTCTTCTAACTTGAACTTGCCAAGAACCACTTGGTAATTTTCTTATCGTTGCCATAGTTGTTTTTCCTGTTCACTGTGAACGATTTGTGAACGAAAAACAGCTATTAATGTTTTTGACTTATAAAAAATTACATAAGTCTTTGATTTTAATGGTGCCGGCAATAGGAATCGAACCTACGACCTTCGCGTTACGAGTGCGGTTATAAAAAAGCCTGTCGACAACTACCGACAATCCTAATTAATACAATTCAACCACTTATATCAATTTGTTGTCGAGTAAAGCCGACAATAACCGACGACTTTTACAAGCTAGTGCCCCATAAGTGCCCCACGGTGATATACTTCGCCGAAACAAAACGGGCCTGAAGGTGTTACCAGCACCCTCAAGCCCTGACCGACTCACTTAACACGGTAGGTTAAGCAATGGCTGTAAGTATCATATCAAATTGCCAGCCGTCGCCCCAAGGGCTTAGGCATGGCAAGCATTGAAAAGCGTATCGACCAAACCGGCAAAATCTCGTACCGGGTAAAAATCCGGCTGAAGGGCTTCCCTGTACAAAGCGCCACATTCGACCGGCTAACCGACGCCCGCAAATGGGCCGCATCGACCGAAAGCGCCATCCGCGAAGGGCGGCACTTCAAAAGCACGGCCGCCAAAAAACACACCTTCGCGGATGCAATCGAACGCTATACCCGCGAAATACTGCCGATCGAATTTACCCACGTGGAGCAAACCAACCGGCGACCGATGCTGGAATGGTGGGCTTCTCAGATCGGTCATTGTGTAATGGCCGATCTGTCAACCGCCACCTTTGCCGACTGCCGTAACACCCTGTCAACTAACGGCGGACGCAAGGGGCGACCACTGGCGGCGGCCACCATCAAAAAACATTTTGTGGTCGTCACCGATGTTTTGAAGCGGTGTGTGAATGAATGGCTCTGGCTCGAACAATCCCCGCTGAAAGATGGCGGCGTTAAATTGCCCGAACTGCCACGCGGAATCGTTCGTTTCTTGGATGACGACGAGCTTAACCGGCTAACCATTGCTTGCAAGGAATCGCCAAACCCTTTGCTTTATCCAGCCTTCGTGTTGGCTATCTCAACCGGGATGAGGCAAAGCGAAACCATGAACCTATATTGGCGGGAGCCGGAATCGCAACCAAGCGAAACCGCGTGGGGCGTGGTCAACCTGACCGAACCGTGCATCATCCTGCACGAAACCAAAAACGGTGACCGGCGGCGTGTGCCCCTGGCAAGCCAAGCTCTAGCCGAACTGCAAAAACTTAACAAGGTAAGACGGCTCGATACCGCGCTGGTGTTTCCCAGTCCAACCCACCCAAGCCAACCAATCGAGCTTAAAAAAGCCTGGCTGAACGCCTTGAAGCGGGCTGAAGTGAATAATTTCCGCTGGCACGACCTGAGGCATTGCACCGCGTCTTATTTGGCGATGGGCGGCGCGTCGATGGTTGAAATCGCGGCGGTACTGGGCCACAAAACCCTAGACATGGTGAAGCGATACAGTCACCTATCAGACGGCCATATTGCCGGCGTGGTCGAGAAAATGAATAACAAAATTTTTGGAGATTGATGATGTCTTTTCTTGCGCACAAGCTGGATGAGTATCGGCAAATGGATAAAGAGATCAAGGCTAAGGAGCTGCGAGAACAACAGGTAAAGCAAATGGAGGATGATTACCTTGAAGAGCTAAGGATGGAGAGAGAAAAAAACGCGGTGATTGAGCTTGATTTTGAACTGGCGCGAGTAGCGGAGCCTGTAAATGTGGATGAAGTAGAT
>NZ_JBYMAP010000421.1:0-1909 GCF_057766305.1 Methylomonas sp. BG-2
CCGCCAATGCTTCGCTGGCTTGCGTCTTAATTTCGTCGTCCACGCGGACGTGTAACATGCTGGAATGCGCCATCATCAAACCCTCCGTTTTTTCTAATTATGTATCTCTTTTGCGAGACAAACAAGAGTCCGCGTGTCCAAATGCCTTGGTCCAAATTGGAACAACGTGGCGACTACCTTGATGCCTGAGTGGTATTGTTTGTCTATTGGTCGGCATTTGAAAAATACAGAAAGGCGGGTGGCAAACCCAGTAAAACCGACGTTTTTGGCTGAGCCTACCAACAGGCGAAACAGAGAAAAGAGACTGGCCGGAGAGAGAAAATCGATATTTTCGGCCAAAAGGCGGTGCGTACCCGCAGCGTCGAACCGCCACAGCCCGAGCCGTGCGGGGTTTCGGGCATAAAAAAAGGGCCTGGAGAATTTCCAAGCCCTTGTGTTTGGTGGAGGTGGCGGGAATTGAACCCGCGTCCGCAAGCACTCCGCCACAAGCTCTACATGCTTATCCCGCGCTTTTAATTTAACTGTTGACTACCCGTCGGGCCAAGAGGATCAACAGCGATTTCGATTGGATTTAACGCTTCAGGCTCCGAACTAAGCCCTGGCGCGATCTTATGTCATATGATCCCTGAACGCCCCCGAAAGGACTCCGGACGCATAAGTACATCCGGTCAGAGAAGTGGTGCAGGTTTTAAGCTGCGATAGCCACTGAGTAGTTTTCGTCGTTTGCGAATACTTGTTTTCAGTAGGTTTTACGAGCGGTACTGTGCTCGGCATGCACCTGAGGTTTTGCTACCCACGTCGAAGCCATGTCACCCCCAAGAGCCTTCATTCTACCAAACCGGCAAACTATTTGTCAGTAAGATCGGCGGGAATAGGCCGGGTTAGAATCCGCGGCATCGCTCTTGAATTTTGGCGGCGCGTCGATATTTTCCGAAGGAATCCGCCGGCCGTGCAACGGCGCGGACAGCAATATTTCCGGTTGTCCGCAACCGGACGATCCGCTATAACACTTCGGGCCACGCGCGGCTTTGCGCCGACGGCAATGGAGATCAGCGTGCAATACAAAGATTATTATCGGATTTTGGGCGTCGAACGGGACGCGGCGTTGGCGGACATCAAAAAAGCCTATCGCCGGTTGGCCCGCAAATATCACCCGGACATTTCCAAGGAGCCGGACGCCGAGGCCAGGATGAAGGACGCCAACGAGGCTTACGCGGTGTTGTCCGATACCGAGAAGCGGGCGGCCTACGACCAGCTTGGTCGCGGCTACCGGCCCGGCGAGGAGTTCCACCCGCCGCCCAATTGGGATGCCGGTTTCGAGTTTTCCAGCGCCGACAACGCCGATTTCGGCGACTTCTTCAGCCAATTGTTCGGCCGAATGGGCGGTGGGCGGCGTGGCGGCCCGTTCGAGGGGCAGGCCGGCGATTTTCGCGGCCGGGGCGAGGACCACCACGCCAAGGTGTTGCTCGACATCGAGGATGCCTTTCGCGGCGCCTCCCGGCAAATCAATTTGCGCGTGCCGACGATGGATGCCGGCGGTCATGTCGTGTTGGACAACCGCACCCTGAACGTGAAAATACCCAAGGGAGTTTACGAAGGGCAGATCATCCGGCTGGCCGGCCAGGGCGCGTCGGGCAGCGGCGGAGGCAAGTCCGGCGATCTGCTGCTGGAAGTCCATTTCAATCCACATCCACGTCTGCGGGTGGACGGCAATAATCTGCACATGAGCTTGCCGGTCGCGCCCTGGGAAGCCGCGCTCGGCGCGATGGTACCGGTTCATCTGTTCGATACGTCCCTGAACGTGCGGATACCGGAAGGCACCCAGACCGGCCGGCAACTCAGACTGCGCGGCAAAGGCATTCCCAGCGCCGCCCCGGGCGATTTGCTGCTGGATATTCAGGTGGTTTTG
>NZ_JBYMAP010000422.1:0-1893 GCF_057766305.1 Methylomonas sp. BG-2
AGTCAGCGATCGGCTGATTCGCGAAGCGCTGCAAGGCGCCGCGTTGACCGATTCTGCAGCCGCCGATGACGCTGGCAGTTGCAGCGTGGCGCCAGAGGCGTCCTGCGAGGTGCCGCCGGCGAGGCCCGTCGAGCGTTCCGAAAGTGTTGGCGTCGAGATTGCCGGCCGGCGGATCGAATTGGACCAAGTCGGCTTGCCGCTGTTTACGTTGGCAATGGGCTTGCTGGACGGTTTCAATCCCTGTTCGATGTGGGTGCTACTCTTAACGATCTCAATGCTGGCGCCGATGCAACAGCGGATGCGGATGCTGGCGGTGGCCGGTACCTTTGTGGCCGTCGAAGGCATCGCCTATTTCGCATTCATGGCGGCTTGGCTGAACTTGTTTTTGTTGATCGGCTGGTCGCGCGGTTCGCAGTTGGCGATCGCGGCCATCGCGATAGTGGCCGGCGCCATCCATCTGAAGGACTTTTGGGCGTACGGCCGCGGTTTTTCGCTGTCGATACCGGCGGCCGCCAAGCCGGGAATTTACGCGCGGATACGGGCCATCCTGCAAGCCGACAATCTGTTGGGCGCGATCGTCGGCGCCGTGGTGCTGGCCGTGCTGGTGCAGATCGTCGAATTCATGTGTACCTCCGGTTTTCCGGCCTTGTACACCCGGATTTTGACGCTGCGCCAGCTACAGGGCGCCGAGTATTACGGCTATTTGCTGCTGTACAACGCCGCCTACATGTTGGATGACGTGATAGTGCTGGCGGTTGGCGTCTGGACGCTGCGTCAGCGGCGTCTGCGGGAAAACGAGGGGCGCTGGCTCAAATTGCTCAGCGGTATGGTCATGGTAGGATTAGGGCTTTATTTGCTGGCTTGACCGCCGGCCGTGCGCATTGGAACTTGGAGAGAGTCGGGAGAATTCGTGGTAGATAACAAGCGCAGACATCCGCGTCTGAAACACCGGGCCAAGATCCGGGTGACCTTGCCGGTATCGACCGAGATGCAAATCCTCGACATGCGGGATTTCTCGGAAACCGGATTGTATTTGTATTGTCCGGTTGAGCTGATTCCGCCGATGGGAGCGGTCGTCGAAGTCCAGACCACCGAATTCGACGACGCGCCGGTGCAGATGGCCCGGGTGGTCAGGATCGATCCGGACGGCGGCTTCGCGGTCGAGTTCGGCGCCGGCTGATCAAGCCCGCAGGTTCAAGTACTGGCCGGAATTTGGCGTTTGCTGGCTTTTCAATAATTCCGCGCGAGCCTTCGCCGCCATCGCGGCGGCTTGGGACGCCACGCTCAAATCCTGGCCGGACGGTTGGGCCGGCGCCAAGGCGGCCCGGCGTATCGCATCGGCCTTGGCCAGCGTGGCTTGCGGATTGCCGCTGACTTCCGAGGTGTCGATGCCGACATCGCCGCCGGTCGCGTAACGCACCCCGTCCGGCCCGGTGACGTACTGAAAGTGGGCGCCGCCGGTTGCCAGGCCGCCGGCGGCGCTCAGATGGGCTTGTTCGTGGGCGCGGACTTCCCGGTCGCGGGTTTTCAATTTTTCGACTTGCGCGAGTTGTTCGTCGCTGAGTTGGCCGCCAGAGCCGCTTGGCTGGGTTTTACTTGAGTCTTTCGGCGCGACGGCGCCCGAGCTGGTCTTTGCCGGACCGGAAAAGTCGGTGAATTGAGAGTTGGCAAGCGCCGGTATCGACATGCTGGCCTCCTTTAAAGGCACCTTAAACTTTAACGCACTTTTTACCGATCCCTCAACATTAAACACGATTCGCGCTGGGTTGGCGTGCCGTCCATGCGAGGACGCTGGTTCTTGATGCGTGTTCGTTGGTTTCGGTTAGTGGTTCATCGGGCATCAAATCCTTGATCCGCAACACCGGCGGTGGGGCGCTGATGGCATTGTTTTCG
>NZ_JBYMAP010000423.1:0-1879 GCF_057766305.1 Methylomonas sp. BG-2
AGGACAGCCAAATCCACGCCACTTTCCCAACGGCGAATGCCGGGCTGGGTTGTTAAGTAGCGCCATTGCTCCGCGCCGGACAGCGCCGAATCCTGCATGGAACTCCAGGCCAAAGCCAGACCGGCAAAGCCTATCCAAATCGCCGCCGCGTCGGCGCCGTCCAGCAAGCGGCTAACCGGCAGCACGAACCACGGCGACTGAAATTGAAAGCCCCAGCCGATCTCTGACCCGGCGGTTTTGACGGCCGTCAGCATGCCGGCCAACGCAAGAAAACTGACGACCACGCCGGCCAGATAGGTCCAACCGTGCAAGCGGGCAATGCGGCGTTCTTGCGCGGCTTGTTCCACCAGCGCCAAGGCTTTCAACGACAGCACCGGAAACACGCAAGGCATCAAATTCAGAATCAAGCCGCCGGCCAGTGCCAGCAGCAATGCCAGCGGCAAATCAACGGCATCGCCGCTTGATTCATTGCCGGCAGGCGCCAACGGAGCCGCGGCGGTTTGCGCCGATGCCGGCGCCGTGGCGGCCATCACGCCCGCCGGCCAGGGTGCCCGGACCGCATATCCACGCCGATCGCCGCCCGCCCCGACCACCAGCAAGCCCGATAGGTTTTGGCCGGCGGCCAGGGCCTGGTCGCCGGGATGCAGGCTAAGCGATACGCCGTCGCCGTCCAGAGACTTCGTTTGCTCGGCGCCATGCGCGACCGGGCCCCAAGCGTCCGGATAGAACTCCAGCTTTTGACCGGCCAATACCTGCGCATTGGCCAAGCGCAGTTGGGCGCGGTCGCCGGCGGCGATCAATTCGGCCGGCCACGGTGCCGGTCGCGGCCAAGCCGTCCTCATCGCCGCGACCAACGGATGTTCGGCCCCGACCGCGCTGGTTTTATCCACCACCGGCAGTTCCATCGTCAGGCTGGCCTGCTGAGGAATGCAGATTTCCTCGCATACCAACCAGTTGACTTCGGCCGTTATCCGCAATGGCAAGCCAACCGGCGTGGTTTCGGCGATCGTCAACGGCGACAGCAAGGTGACCTGGTCCTGGTAGCCGTAATTGACTACCGGTCCCAATACGAATTTTTCCGGCGTCGGCCATTCAATCTCGCCGACGTTCGCGCCCGGCGGCAGTTGGTATTGAATGCGGGTCGGCAAACCGGAATCGCCCGGATTTTTCCAATAGGTATGCCAATGCGGAATGATGTTCTGGTGGATGCCGATCCAGATCCGATCGCCGGGCCGCACCGCCTCCGCCGAAGCCAGCAACTCGACCTCGACTTGATCGGTTTTCGCGGTGGTCGCGGCGCGAGCGGTCGCCGATATCGATCCGACACAAAACGCTATGGCAATGATGGCTTGGGCTATGCCCGACATGATGATTGACTCCGGTACGAGATAGGCCCGGTCGGTGAAGACCTGGCCGTGACTGTAGCGGGCATGTGCAGATTTCATGCCGCCGCTTACGTCCGGCATGGCCGGGGGTTTTCGACGCCTGAGACCACGACGCGCTGTTGCCGGCTCAGCAGTCAGTCAACAGTCGCTGACCCTGTACCAACAATCCGTCGCCGTTCACTGTCCTGAACAAGCATTTACGCCCGGGATCTGGCCGCATTCGCTACCCGGCCTATTAGGAGTGCCAAACCTAGGTTTGGCACTCCGGGTTTGCGGTATTGCGTGGCAGCAAACCCCGCCTTTCCCATCCGGATAGCACGAATTTCAAGCGCATGGCACAGGTTTTGCCGGTTGAGGGCTTATCGGCATCCCATTCATTCGACCACTAACCAGGAGTCACCATGCGCAACACCCTCATCGCCGCCAGCCTCGGCACCGTATATGGACTCCTCCCCAATTGCAAGCCAAGATTACCAAAAATAATGATTCCAACA
>NZ_JBYMAP010000424.1:0-1869 GCF_057766305.1 Methylomonas sp. BG-2
ACGAGCGCCAGAAACTATTTAGCCGAAAAGCGACACAATTTTTTGTTGCAACTATTTTTACAGGACTTTTGTTTTCTGGTGTACTGATTTATTTAGGATTCATTATAGTTAATCAAGACTTTTCAGGAACTCCTTATCGTCTCAAAAAGCTTGAAGACAAATGGGAGCAAACTAAGATTCAATTAGAAAGGCTGGATGACAAAAGCACTATTCTTGGTTCATTTGTTGGAGAATATCTTGCTCTAAAAGAGCTTAAGATCGGTCAAAAAAACATTGCTTTTGCTAAAGACGTTATTAATTCATTTGATCCACATATGCTAAGCAAGGACAACATTACTCAGTTAATTAAAGCTATTGATAAAGTATCAGGCAAAATTGATGAAAATGACGAAGAAGGCTCTATATTGAGTTTTCACCTTGATGAGGCTTTGTTGCACAAATGGCATTGAGGGTGAATTTTCCCTTACCCCAAATCGCAAGACGGATTTAGGGCGCGACTACAGTAATCGGCGTACCCAGCTGGGTAAATCGATTTAATAGGGCCGCCCTAAGTTGTAGCTCGGCACTTGGCTATTGAAGATTCGCGCCTTGACGCGTTCGCCCAATAGCTTGAAGCAACGCATTTTGGTTTCCACCAAACTGCGGCGATGATAATCGCTCCATTTCTTCCAGATGGCTCTGCCCAGTCGCTGCATAGTTCGAAGGGTTTCATTGTGGGCTTGAGCCCCGTATGTATTTTCTTTCCAGGGTTTGCCATTTTTGCGCACAGGAATAATGGCCTCGGCACCTCGATCAGCCACCGCACTATGCACCTTCTTAGCGTCATAAGCGCCATCGCCACTGAGCGACTCGATCTGTTCGTCACGGGCAATCTGATTTAACAGATCGGGCAGTACCTGAGCGTCACCCTCACGATTCGAAGTGACTTCAATCGCGTGAATTTCCAGGGTTTCCGCATCAAGGGCTAAGTGAACCTTACGCCATTGCCGACGGTATTCAGCGCCGTGCTTCTTGGTTTTCCATTCCCCTTCGCCCAACATTTTCACGCCTGTGCTGTCGACCAACAAGTGCAGTCCATTCGGGTTGGGACGATAGGAGATACTCAGCTGCAAATGCTGTTGGCGGCGACACAGAGTCGTGTAATTGGGCGCTGGCCAATCTAGGTTAGCCAGTTTAATAAACTGGCTACCATGCCACTGGCTTGTCGTAATGCCTGCCCGAATAAGTTTTTAACCATCAAGCAAAACTGAACGGCTGCATCGGTAAACTTCTCCGACCGACCCCGTTTACCGCTGGCAGGCGCGAACCAGTCCATGTCTTTATCAATCCAAAGGAGTAGTGAGCCTCGTCGTATCAAGGATTGGGTGTAGTCTCGCCAATTCGTGGTTCGGTATTTCTTCGGTGGTGGCTTGGACATTCAAGCGAGTCGCTATTTTTGCGAAAGATTTTTCCGGGCATCCTGCTAGGAAAAATCGGCAAAAATCACGCGACCACCATTGCCTTCGGCGGCCCCGATTCGTCCTCGTCGCCTGATTTAACCCGCCGATTGAGGCGGGTTAAATCTCGGCTCCAAATGACTTGACGGCGTGTCGCGATGCCTTGCAGGATGTCTCCGCTGGCGCTTCGACATCCCGCCCGGCGCTACGCCTATCGGGGACTAAAAATCTTCACTTCGCTGTCGCTCCGTTTCCAAGATTTTCAGCGTCAGCTTGAGATCAGCGAATTCCATTACACCATGGCGGAAACTGGCGATTTATGCAACAAAGCCCCTTGATGAGACAAAGAAAAAAGCAGAAAAAGCCCTAGGAATACTTGACAGTGGCTTTTTCAGAAATGAAGAGTCAGCAATATTTGGTTTAACTGGCGATA
>NZ_JBYMAP010000425.1:0-1853 GCF_057766305.1 Methylomonas sp. BG-2
TTTTATCGACTAGTCTTTGTGCCAGTGGTGAAGCATCCCCGACTATATACATTTTGCTTGAATCAGCAATGAAACCATTTTTTTCCAGAGTTATGTCGACATTGACAATGTCCCCGGACTTGAGCAATTGCGTTGCGGAGGGTACGCCGTGACAAACCACATCATTGACTGATGTGTTCAGAACAAAGGGGAAATTATATTGTCCTTTACTGGCTGGTCTTGCGTTTAACGTATTGGTGATGAAATCTTCAACCAGGTCGTTTATTTTCATGGTTGAGATGCCAACTTTAATATGTTGATCCAGATAAGCGAATACAGAGGCGAGCAAACGCCCCGATTCACGCATCAATACCATTTCATCATCGTTTTTTAGGATAACGCTAGCCATTGCCGGGCTCATTAAATTCAACAGCTGCAATGCGTAGTTGTTCTCGCAAAATCTCCGTGTAAGTCATGTTGGGATGAGTTTCGGCCAACATGCCGATTTTTATCCAAAACTCAGCCTGGGAGTTGATCGAGCGAACCATCGTAGCGCTTGCTTTCCTAATCTCTTCATGCAGTTCGTCACTGATTTTAACGATACCCATAATTATCTGTAATATACGAAACGTATATATATTGTATATTAACATTGCGATGATTACCAGAAGTGAGCGTCAACGAAAAACAAACGCTGAAATTCATGGAAACGGAGCGAAAGTGAAGTGATGAATTTTAGTCCCCGATAGGCGTAGTGTCTGGCGGGTTTTCGCAGAAAACCTGCTAGGCTGCGACACGCCGTCAAGTCATGCGATAGCCGATGTTTCGACCCCTGGTTAGGTCGAAACGAAGTGACGCGGACACATTGGGGTCGCCGAAGGCAATTACCGTGGCGGCGGAGCCCTGATTTTCGTCCCATGGATGGGCGAAAATCTTTACGGACGGAAGCCGTCACTCGCCGGTGTCATAACGGTACAAAATGCGGTGAAACCGCCATGGCATCCGCGCGAACTACCGGGAGATTGCCCGAACGTCGGCAATTCCCCTCTTCGAAATGAGCCCGGGGCTTTGGCGTTGATTGTTGAAGTCAAATAGACAACAGCAGTGAAATGCCGCAATTTAAATGCAAATCATGCCGCCTTAAACGCGTCGAATGATTTTTTTGACATTTTCCTTGGTGAAATAAATGCCAAATATGCCATCAGGGATCTTTTCCGCGCTTCCGGGAAGGTTCCCAGTCTTTTTTGGGGTGTGCCAAACCCCATATTAAATGCGGCAGGCGTCGCTGGGAACCTTCCAAAGCCGTTTTCCACGCCGATTCCGCCAGATTATGCGCACTAAATCCGGCGGTCGGTGTTTTTTCCGTGGTCAGGAACGATCCAGTTGCCGTGAATGGCGCGGGTCACGGCAATCAACGCGGCTTGTCCGCTGATAATGCCATGGCGTTGCCTCATCAAAAAGGCTGAGCATCGACAATTTCGACGAATTTAAATAGTTGGGGTCGTTAGATGCTTACCCTCAATTTCGGAGTATTTCGAGTGGTAAAACCACGAGCGATCGCATTCCCGCTTTAACCGAAAAACGCCGCATCAGGCTTATCGCGATGGGCTGCCAACCCTTAAATTGGCCGCCTGATCCAGGGCAGAGATTTCATTTTAAATTTCCGATTTGCTGTTCAGATGAATGGTGTCAGCTCTGTTCTCGTTTGCTGATCGGGTGTTGCTACCGCAACAATCTTTGTGAGGAAAGTTCTTGCCTCGGTCGTCTTCCTGTTACTTAAAACCAACAGCGATTCGCATTTAGGTTTGGCAGCCAATACGCCGTTATTCGAGCGGTGATCCGAAGTGCCGCCCCTGGATCGCAAGTTAAATGGA
>NZ_JBYMAP010000426.1:0-1843 GCF_057766305.1 Methylomonas sp. BG-2
TACCGGCGCCGTTGCGCATATCCAGCTTATGGGCAACCTCGTGAACGATCAAGTTTTGCCCGGATTCCGGAAATTCGATGTCTTCAAGGATTTCTTGCCAGGACAGTATCAGCGGTCCCGCCAGCCAAGCCTCGCCGGTTAGGATGCGCTGCTCTTGATGCACCACGCCGGCGTCGTCGGTATCTTCGTGGTTGACGACGAACGCGTCGGGGTATACGACCACATCCAGCCAGCCGGAAAACAGAGCCAAACCCAAATACAACACCGGGAGACAGCATTGGGCCGCGATGACGATGCGCATGTTGGGGCTCAGGTCGATATCCACGCCGACCAGATTTTTTTCGCGAAGAAACAATGAACTCATCACCCGCAAGCGGGCCAGCTCGATGGGCGTCAGTCCTTGCAGCAACGGTAATTCAGCGGTCGCTTCGGTCCAAGCCTGATAGGGAATGGCGTGACCCCGCAGCCGATAACGTCGATAGGCGCGTTTGAATCGGTTTCTCATCGGATAGTTGCCGCAGTGGATAGGATCGAATAACCAGTTCGAACGGCATGGTTGATACCAACCAAGTCGGCGGATATTTCAACCGGCCCGGTTGCAAACGGATGGCGTCGGCCGGGTTTGCCGCTAGTTGCGTGCGTCGAGGGTTTGGCACGGTCTTCGCTCACTTCGGTTGAAACGGATTATAGCCCGGTCGGCATCCGCGCGGAGCGTTGGCGAATTTCGTCCGGATCTTTTTCACATGCGGGAGAGGCTTATGCAGCAGTCTTACGGTGTATGGCGATTGATTTTATTGGTTTGCGGCACCTTGGCGTTACCGGCCCGCGCCGCGCCGGAGCAAGCGCTGGATGTCGCGCGGGGTGAACGTCTACTAATATTGGCGCCTCACCCGGACGACGAAAGCCTGAGTGCCGCCGGTCTGGCGCAACGGGTACTCGCCAACGGCGGAAGTGTCCGCGCCGTCGTCGCGACTGCGGGCGACGCCTATGTCGATGCCGTGGTACAAGAAACCGGCAAGCGCAAGCCGGCGCCGGCCGATTATCTGGCGTTTGGCGAACGCCGCCTGGAAGAATCGCGGCGCGCGGCCCAAGTGTTGGGCAAGGGTTTCCTGCATCTGGATTTGTTGGGCTTCTCGGACGGCAGCCTCTACCCAGCGCTGGTGTCGCACTGGCGGCGCAACCGGCCGATGCGCTCGGATTTCACCGGCTTCGACCATGTGCCTTACAGTGCTGCGATCGATCGAGGATATGCGCAAGACGGCCAGGACTTGCTCGGCGAACTGTTGGCGATTTTGCGCGATACCCGTCCGACCATGATCGCGTTCCCGGATGTGATGGAAAACGACTCGGACCACGCCGGTCTGGGCATGTTCGCGTTGCTGGCTGTTCACGACTGGCTGGCGCGCGAATCCGCGCGCGATATTCATCCCAAATTGCTGGCCTATTTGATCCATTGGCGCCCCGGATGGCCGACCGGCTCGAATTGGGGGATCGCTCAGGATTGGAGCCAGCAGCCGATGCGGCTGCCCGACGATTTGCCGCTACGCGGGCATCAGCGGGTTTGCTTGAATTTGACGCCCGCCGAAGTGGCGACCAAGCGCCAAGCCATGACGGAATATCAAACCCAGCAACTGATCATGGGCGATTTTTTAGCCTCCTTTGTGCGTAGCAGCGAGTGTTTCACGTTACTGCAAACCGGGAATACCGAACGGATAGAAAATGTTGTCGAACATTGGCGCCATGTTCGCAAAGCCTTCGATAACCACCCGCTGACTCGTCGGAAAATCTAGTCGGCGCTCCGGTTGGCGTCACCAGCGGTTGTTATCCTAACGCTCATGAAAGG
>NZ_JBYMAP010000427.1:0-1843 GCF_057766305.1 Methylomonas sp. BG-2
GAAGGCGTGCGACCAATTCAGGTCCGCGACGTTACGTTCCTGATTGGCGTGCGCGGATTGGTCGCTCAACGCGGTATTGATCGGCAAATTAGCCGGTCGCGTCGCGCCGTTCAGCACCGGAAACCCGTCATCCCAGCGAAAATCGTCGCGTTGATATTCCATGCCGAAGTTGACTTCGGTGCGGTCGCTGATTTGCCAGGTAAATTGCGGCGCGATAAAGATCCGGTCGCGGTAAAACAAGTCGCGAAACGACTTGGTATCCTGGTAAGCCAGATTGAAGCGGTAGGCGAAGGTTTTATCCTGATTCAGCGCGCCACTGGCATCCACGGTGGTTCGATAGTTATCGAACGAGCCGAACTGTTGCTGCAGCGCGTAATACGGCGTGAACAACGGCTTTTTCAGCACCCGGTTGATCATGCCGCCCGGCTCGATTCGGCCGTACAACATCGCGCCGGGGCCTTTCAGTACTTCCAGGCGCTCGACGTTGGCGGTTTCCGCCGCCCAGGAGGCTTCGCGGATGCCGTTACGGTAGGTCGCGCCGTTCATGTCAAAGCCGCGCACGGTAAAGTTTTCGTAAGTCGGCGACGGGCTGATCTGCACGCCGCTGACGTTACGCAAACCGTCGGCTAGTGTAATCGCTTGCTGATCCTTCAAGACTTGTTGCGGCACCACTTGAATCGATGCCGGGGTTTCCATCAGCGGCGTATCGGTACGGGTCGCGGTGCTGGCGTTAGTGCGATTGTATTGCGGGTTGTAAGGATCGTTGGCCAGGTAAGCGGTTTGCGCGGTCACCGTCACCGCGCCCAAGGTTTCGACGCGATCCGCCGCCGCGCCCGCCGGCTTGATCGCGACGGTATTGGCGGCGGTAAAACTGAAAACCAAACCGCTACCGGCCAACAACTGCTGCAAAGCCTGCGCCACGCTGAAGCGGCCGTTGACCGCCGGCGCGGCTTTGCCGGCCACCGCGCCATCGGCGTAAAACGGTTGGACGCCGGTTTGCCGAGACAAGGCATCCAAGGCGGCGGCCAGCGGTTGGGCGGGAATTTGGATGGCAAACGTTTGTTCGTCTGCTCGAACCAGGCTCGCAGCCAGCAACGCGGGTGCGGCGACGACATACAGCGGAAATTTAGACATCGGTGCTCCTTATCGAATAGTGAATGTTCCGCTCGATAAGACCGTTTCAAAAATAAAACACCGCCACTTGCGCCGTTTTAACCGGCGTTGCCGGAATGCCCTGCCCAACACGTACCAAAGCGTTCCGTCCCCGCCGGAGCCGAAATTTACCGCCTCGCCAGGATACTAATTCGGTGACCGTCCAAATGCGCGATTCTGACCGGCAACGCAGTAGCGATGGTATTCAGGGCCAGTTGCAGATCGTCGGCCGGAAAGCGGCCGCTGACCGACAATTGCCGCAACGCATCGTCGGCAATTTCGATCGACACCGGATGATAACGCTCCAATTCCCGCGCCACGTCCGCCAGCGTCAAGTTTTTCAAAACCAGCACGCCGCCGCGCCAAGCGGCGATGGTGGTCGGATCGCAGGCCCTTACCGGCGCGGTATTCCCTTGCGGGTCGAAGTCGGTTTGCTGTCCGGCGGTCAGATGCAGCGCTTCCGGATTCTTGGCCACCTGAACCGCGACTTCGCCCTCTTGGACGGTCACTTCAACTTTCGCCGGATCTTGGCGTACATTGAACTGGGTGCCGACATCCTCTATCCGTCCCGCGCCGGCGCGAACCTCGAACCGGGTTAAATTATTGTGGGCCACGCTAAACCAGGCCTCACCGCGCGCCAGCCACACCCGGCGAGCCCGCGCCGAGTAACTGACCCGAATCTCGGTGTCGG
>NZ_JBYMAP010000428.1:0-1841 GCF_057766305.1 Methylomonas sp. BG-2
GCTGAGTCGAAATCGGAACGGTGCGCATGACGGCGGCGGCGAGATCGGTAGGGTCTAAGCCAGAATGCGGCGTTTAGCTAGTCCGAGAAAGGACAGCATGCCGCTCAAGAACAGCCAGACCGCGCCGGGCAACGGCACGGCGGCCGGCCCCGCTTCCGCGCTGATGAAAATTTGCGGATGGGCGCCCGGCTTGGTCAACTGGTTGACCAGATAAACCACTTGATCGTCGGCGGCGTAGCCGTGAAACGACAAATATCCGCCGGACATGATGTCAGCGACCATTGCCGAATCCAAGCTGAGGTCCCAGTAGCGCGGCGCGCATTGCTGGGAAACGCAGTCGGTAGTGCCGTTGGACAAACCGGTCGGGTAATAAAAGGTACCCAGCGATTGCTGTCCGGCGAACAGATTGCTCCAGGCGCCGCCGCCGTAAACCGAGTTCCAGGTCACTTTCGGGTTGCTTACGGTCAAGCCGGTAGCGCCGGCGGTGGCGGGATTGAACCAGTTGTCGTCGCTGAAATAAGACACGCCGAAGTAGCCGGCGTGCGGTACGTTGAATTGGTTGTTGTTGGCCGGGACGCCTTGAACGTCGAAGTTGGTGTACCACTTCAGTTGCACTTCGGTGACATGCCAGTTGTCGACGCCGAATTGGCTGTCGAATCCCGATTTGATGGACGCGCTGTTATAGGAAACCAGATTTTCCATTGTCCGCACTTCGGAAATGCCTTGGACCAGATCGGCTTGAGGCGAGGAAATCATCATCGCACCGTAGCTGGACATATCGGAGTTGGCTTGCGCCGAATAGCTGGTCAAAAAGGTGTCGGCGGTGGCTTCCACGCTTAGGGTGGCAGCGGCAGCCGAGCCGCTGCTGCCGGTCAACGCCGTGCCGACGGCGACAGCCAGGCTGGCCGATCTAAATTGAAAATTGTTCATAAAATTCCTTATATGGTCGAAAGACGTTTGAAAACTCGATTGATAACATTGCGGAATTCCCCACTCGAAATTACGACGGGGAGGTTGGCTCGACTAGTCGTCCCTGGACGGCCCGAGCCGACACATCCTTGTTCGCGTAATCCCGTCGCGTCCTTTGCCATTGCAGATCCTGGCAATAAGCGCCGACACTCGCCTGTGCCGGTTAAACCCGAACTTCTTGCTGCCACGTCCATCAGTCCTATCGTCGTTAGGGTGCCGACAAGAATGCCGGGATCGGCGTTGCGGCACCGTCCGCACCGACCGCCGGTATCGTTAGCGTTTCGTCCCTAGCCAAGTCGGCGGCCAGCGGATTGCCGGCTTCGACTTGCAGATCGTTACCGAGGTGACCGTGGGCGACGGTTAACTGCGGATGGTCGAACGGGGCTTTTTGATAGCGCACCCGTTCGTCGGTCAACGCATTCAGAAAAGCGGTCAAGTCGCCAGTGTTTTGCGCGGAGGTCAAAATCCCGGAGCCAGCCGCGACGTTGAAGTTTTGCGCGTCGTTGACGAAATTGCCGTGGCGGGCGTAGAACTCGATGACTTGCGCCAAGGTGGCCATGCTGCCGTTGTGCATGTAGGGACCGGTCAATTCGACGTTACGCAAGGTCGGCACTTTGAAGGCGCCGTGCGTGGCCACCGCCAATTTCGCACTGTTGACATTGGCCAACGCAGCGGCTGCCGTCGGGATGTAAGCCGCTTCGGGATTGGCGCAATTCAGATTACGCAACGCGCCTTCCCGGCTGCCGTCCGCTTGCAGGCCGTCGTTGACGGCGAAGTAGACGGTGTCGGTCACCAGGTTATGTTGGGCCAGCGGGGTCAGGAAGTCGCAAGCGCGAACGTTTTCCACAGTCAAATCGACGATGCCGGCGCTG
>NZ_JBYMAP010000429.1:0-1836 GCF_057766305.1 Methylomonas sp. BG-2
AATCGGCGTGATATCGCCGGGAACCCCGTCGGCGCCATGCTCCGGTTCGGCGGACGATCGCTGCAAGCTTGGCTCGCAACCGGCGTTTTCGACCGTGGAATGCCCGCCATTGCAACGCCGCCGCAACCCGCCGGCGGCCGGTTGCGCTTGCGGAGAAATTTCAGCCTGTTTGCCGGCAATCGGCGCGGCTTTGACCAAGCTAGACATCGCCGGCCCTCATTTCGTCGATCACCGGTTGATATTCGCTGGTGACCGGGGTAATGCCGCCGGCGGTGGTTTGGTTGTAAAGCGAGTAATAATAATCGGCGGCAATATCGGCCTGCTGCTCGCGGTTGAATTCGCGGAAATGCTTGCCGAGCATGTTCGGCGACGGGTTGGTCGCCGGCCGCCACAACGCGTCCGGACCTTTGTAATCGTAGCCGGCGGTGGCCTGGGCGTGGATCGCTTCGCCCAGGTATTGCGAACCCGCGCGTTCGTATTGGAAAACATGGGTGAGTTCATGGGTCAGCCAGTGCATATCGTTGCTGCCCGGACTGGCGCTGATCTTTTGATTGAAATTGATGGTGTGAAAGGTGGTCACGCCCATCCCGCCGCCGCCCTTGAAAAAGGCGCCGATGGCGGCAATCAGCGAGTACTCGTCGATGCGGACCTGCCAGTAGGCGATGTTGTCCTGAAAGGTTTTTTGCGCTTCGCTTTTTTCAGTCGAATTCAGCGTGCGGGTGTTGATTTTAATGATTTGAAACAGCAAGTCCCAGACCTCGCCAATGCCGGCGATGTCCACCAATTTACCGATCAATCGGCCGACCCAGGCGGCGCCGGACAGAATGCCGTCCAAAAGCCAATGGCCCAAGCCTTTGAAATCCAGGTGCCACGCCAGTTTCAAGCCGTCCCACAACCAACCTGCCGCTCCGGCGATGCCGCTGCCCAAATGCTTAATCAGCCGCCAAACCCGGCCCGGGAAATTGACGACTTGACTCCAGGCCAAGGCCGCCCCGGCCTTCAACACATTCCAGCCCCAGCCGGCGAAGGCTTTGATGCCGCCCCAGACTTTGCCCGCCACCCATTTGGTGCCGTCCCAGACCTTGCCGGCGGCTTTTTTGATGCCCCGCCACGCCGCGCCGGCGCCTTTTTTGATCCCACCCCAAACCGCGCCGGCACCCTTCTTGATGCCGCCCCACACCGCGCTGGCACCTTTTTTAATGCCGCTCCACAATTTGCCGAAAAAGCCGCCCTGCACCCGCGGTTCGCTGGTTTCGCGCACCCGAACCGGCGCCAGCGGCGCCCGCGCCAGACCGCTTTGCTGTTGCAAGACATGGGTAAGCTCGTGCGCCAACAACCAACGTCCGCCGGCGCTAGCGGGTTGATACTGACCGGCCCCGAACACCACGTCGCGGCCGACGGTAAACGCGCGCGCCCTGACCGAATCGGCCAATTTGCCGGCTTCGACGCCGGTGTGAACCCGCACTTGGCTCAGGTCGTGACCCAGGCGCGGCTCGAATATGCGTCTGACCGGACTCGCCAGCGGTTGGCCGCCGCCGCGCAAGCCCTGAATCCGCGCTTCCTGGCGCGGCGACACGCTGGGAGTTTCACCGGGTTGCGGACTGGCCCGCATCGGCTCGGTTTCGCCGGCTTGATCCGCATCTTCGGACTCGGCTGGCTCGCCGCCGCTGGGTTTTTGGCCGCCCTCCAAATCGTCGCTTTCCAGCAATAGCAACGCGACTTGGGCCGGATCGCCCGCCTCGGCCCGCGCGTCGTCCGCGCTTTCCGGCGCGGCGGTTTCGGCTTGCGGCGCCGTTTCCGGTTCGGCGGCTTGCGCGTCCACGTCGTCGGCCGCCG
>NZ_JBYMAP010000430.1:0-1809 GCF_057766305.1 Methylomonas sp. BG-2
GTTGCTTGGTGACGGGCGTCCAATCGACGCCGACGGCGTACAGCCCTTTTGTCTCACGCCATTCCATATCGTGAAACCAGCCGCCCGCGATGACAGGCTGACCGTTCCATTCGGTATACAGGTCTTGATGCTCGTAGCAGATCAGGGTGTCGTTTTTGCGAGCCCGCATACGCTCGATGACGCGAGCAGCAATATTGGCGTCCAACTGCCACGCTTCACAGTCGTAAGGACGACCATCAGTCGCGCGAAACGGACCAACCGGCAGCAAATGCGCTTCAGTCGTCACACCATCGGTGGCGATCTCGAAAGCCAGGGCGGCGAGTTTGACGGCGGGTTTGGACATGGCGACCTCAAAAAAAACGTTGAGGCCATTGTCCGGGTTTGGGCGGGGCGTGATTACGCCGGAAATGTTTCCGGGGTTACGGTTGTTAGTACGCTAACGAATACCAGTAAAGAATCCAATTGCAACCGCGTTTAAAAGCCGTTTAAAAGCCCGCAGGATCGTTTAAACGGTTTTTGGTCGGGCAAGGATGGCGGAGCGGGCGCGCGCGGCGCTTAGAGGGGCTGTATTTCAACGACGGCAACTTTGACGATTTCCCAGCCGAGTTCAAGCAGTCGTTCATCAAGAGTGCCGCGAAATCCTTCGTTCCACGCGCCCGCCATCACCTTGTCGATCACGCGATTACGGGTATCGCCGGCATAATCGGCTAGAAAAACACGCCCGTATTCATCGGTGTTTGAAGCAACGATCCAAAGTTCATTCATATGATCCTCTCAGTTGTGAAAGCGGTCCGGCGCTGCAACGCCGGACCAGTATAACCGGCCCCGTCTCGTGGGGCCATGCCGGCGGTTGCGCCGATGGGAGGTAAGTTGCACCGGGCCGCTGCGGGTGTTTTTTTGCTGGCTCACCGCCCGCTGAAGCCATGCCCCCTGGGGGCTTGTTCAGGTTCATCCTTCGACAAGCTCAGGACGAACGGGAAAGGTCAATCAAATAAACTCATCTGCCGCTCGTCGGCGTCGCCGTCGCGGCGGATGTTGCGGACCTGGCGCTCGGTCAAGTGAAACGCCCGCGCTTGATGCCTGGCGCTTTGCCAGTCCTTTTCGGCGTTGATCACGGCGTTGCGGTGGCGTTGCCAAAGCTTGTCGAGCTTGGGCACGCTGAAGCGGTCGTTGGCATCAAGGTGCGGCGCCAGCGTGGCGCGCAAGCGTTCGAGCTCGTCGTCGCTCAGATTCAGCGCACGGGTATGATGTTTGGGCAGATTGATCACAAGGCCGCCCCACACTTGCAGCCATTCCTGCGCCCGGCCATAGCCGAGCGCCCGCACCACCGCGCGGAGTACCGGCGGCAGATTGGCAAGCTGTTGGGGTGAGACGTCCGGAAAATCCATTTATCTAGCCATCCAGGCTTTGAGTGCTTCGATGATTGCCTGGCGCTCTTTTTTGGTGAGGCTGTCCAGGTCGGGTACGTTGTGGGCGGTTTGCCGGGCGCAATACGCCAGTAAGGCCGGGCGGCTGGCGTTGGTGACTTTGCCGGCCGTGCCCAGTTTGCCCCATAGCCTAACAATCATGGCAATCTGCGGCGATACGGCTTTAGTGCGATTGCGGTCACCTTGTTTAGGCGTGTATTGCTTATTACGCGGCCACCCGCGCGCCGCGTAGTCGTCCAGCACGGCGGCCAGTTGCGGCAGATTCAAGGTGTTGGCGCTGATGCGGCCCTCCAGCGGCGTGGCGCCGTGGCGTGCCAATAGGGTACGGTGCATGTCGTCGTCCCAGCCCGCCAGGTGTTTCTGCGCCCAGCTTTTGGCGATG
>NZ_JBYMAP010000431.1:0-1794 GCF_057766305.1 Methylomonas sp. BG-2
GTCGGAATGAAAACGATTGTTCGGGAAGCAGTCAGCCGATTGAAAGAAATGGTCTGAATCGCCTATTAATTCTGGTACCTTACGTGCGCCGACGGCGGATTTTGCCCTTCCCCTTGCCATTTCGAAACAACCCGCTTCGATGGGTTTGGTTAGATAGTCAACGGCATAGATTTCGAATGCGCGTAGTGAATGGTGACCTCGGTTGCGTTCGATCAAGGTCTTCAGATTCCTTTGCCAAACCATCGACACCGATACCGCGGGTAGCCGCCTTTTCGAAAGCAGCGCCCAGCTGCCTCAATAATGCGCTGGCAGGTTTGTTGTTTTTAGTCTTCTGTATATCTCACGCTGGTGTAAGCGCGGACAAATCGGGTCATTGACACTATTAAGGTTGTTTAGTCGAACCATGATAGACTAAGCCATATAAACTAAGTCCAATCAGGTTGTCATCATGCAGACATATAATATTCATGACGCTAAAACCCAACTATCCCGTCTGGTAGAGCAAGCCGCCAAAGGTGAGCCTTTTGTCATTGCCAAGGCTGGCAAGCCGATGGTTAAAGTGATCGCGCTTAATGCGCCGGAGCCTTCTCAAATCAAGCGCTTTGGTTTTATGGCTGGACAAATCCATGTACCGGATGATTTTGACCGGATGGACGAAGAGGAAATCGTACAGCTATTTGAGGATGGTGCATGAAACTGCTATTGGACACCCATCTGCTGCTATGGGCGGCGGAAGGTTTTGAGTATTTACCACCGGATGCCCAGGCGCTGATGAGCGCCCCTGAAAACGAGCTGTTCTTCAGCGTCGCCAGTTTGTGGGAAATCGTTATCAAATGCGGATTAGGCCGCAAAGACTTCCAGGTCGATCCGCGCTTGTTACGGCGAGGGCTGCTGGACAATGGCTACAGTGAATTGCCGATCCTCAGTGAGCATGCAGTCGCCATCGGCACCTTGCCGCCGATCCATAAAGATCCCTTTGATCGTTTGCTTGTCGCCCAAGCCATGGTTGAGGGCATCACGCTTCTGACGTCCGACGCCTCTGTGGCTGAATACCCTGGTCCCGTACAACACGTCTAATGAATGGCAGCACGGTAGCTGGTTGGTCGTGTTTTCCTGCTGATACCGATTTCGGCGTGGCCTGTTTTCAAACCAGTTCGGGTGCTAATTCTGGAAGCATTCGGCGTCCGTTGTAACGAACAAAACCTATGCGTGGACGATTTTTCTAAGCTCGCGGCGGCACAATCACTACTCTATGATTCGAAAAGTTATCTTGCCGAGCAATGGGGCTTGTCTATCGGCGAGCCGAAGATCATTTTTTGTAGTACGGAACAATGCCGGTCGACCTTTGGGCTAGCTAACAAGGCTGGCTTCACCTTGGGTAGTTTCGCTATCGCCATCGCGCCGCGAGCTTGGTGGCCGCACTACGTGGCGCATGAACTCATCCACTATTGGCAGGCCAACAGTTTCGGCAGCCTATCGCTGCTACGCGGTGAGCAGTGGCTGATCGAAGGCATGGCCTACGCCCTGAGTAGTGATCCGCGCATGGAACTGCATGAGCCATTTGCATCCTATCGGCAGCGCTTCAATAACTGGTATCGTTGGGATGTTGACGTAGACCTGATCAGCTTCGTCGAGGTTTTTGGTCAGGTCAGGCTGAAACTCCAACTGAGTGCCACGGATGTTGGTCATGCTGCCGTAAAGCTTGACGCCTCGCAGGTCGATCTCGTGGCCGCCGTCGCGTCCGGTCAGAAAATGGTTGGTTTTGTGCTTGGCCGGTGTGCCGGAAACAATCGC
>NZ_JBYMAP010000432.1:0-1777 GCF_057766305.1 Methylomonas sp. BG-2
GTGTACGCCCAGCATGGGCATGAACTTATGGGGTGTAAGTCCCCTGTCGGAGAATTCAACGTTAATCATGTTAGCGATCATAACGACTAGCCGAGGGCAAAGGCAAGACCGCGAGGGACTGTCTGAAGGAAGCCTAAGTGCAAAACGACGAGCCGACGAACAGAAATCGGATATAAGGCTGAGCAGCAGGGTCAAGTTGGCACATGACAACGAAGGCCATGAATTCGCGCTGTACAGTAAATCCGGCGGTTGTGTTGTGACAGTTCATGTTCTTATCTGGGGAGATCTGAAACGCCAGCGGCTCGCGAAGAGCAGCGCGCAGCACAGTAATGTGAGGCGTGACGTTTCAGAAGTCAGCAGCGGTCATAGTAGCCTTGGCGGCGGGAATGCTGTCAGCGCGAAGGACCAAAGAAGCAGGACAAGGCAGCGCCTTGCCAGACTCGGTATTGACGAAGCCCGCGCCCGTGGGAAGTAATTGCCGGCGTATGACAACCGTGCACGCCTTGGAACAACAACTACTGGAAACCATCGTCGCCCGCGACAACCTGCACTGTGCCTGGAAGCGCGTGAAGGCGAACAAGGGCGCGGCTGGGGTTGACGCGATTTCGGTGTCGGATTTTCCGGCCTGGGCGCAACAACACTGGCCGACCATCAAGACCCAATTGATGAGCGGCGACTACCAACCGCAAGCGGTCCGGCGGGTGTGGATACCCAAACCCAACGGCGATAAACGGCCATTGGGCATACCCACGATCGCCGACCGCATTATCCAGCAAGCCATCGCGCAACAACTTACGCCGTACTTCGAGCGCGAGTTCAGCCGCAACAGCTACGGCTTCCGTCCGGGACGTAATGCCCACCAAGCCATCAGGCAAGTGCGCGACTATATCCGGGCGAAATACCGTATGATCGTGGACATCGATTTGGCCGCCTTCTTCGACAACGTCAATCACGACGTATTGATGCGGCTGCTCAGCCAACGCATCCGCGACAAGCGGGTACTGCAGCTGGTCGGCCGTTATTTGCGCGCCGGCGTCATCGAAAACGGGCAGTGGCAAGCGACCCCGAAGGGTGTTCCCCAAGGCGGTCCACTCTCGCCGTTGCTAGCCAATATCGTGTTGCACGAGCTGGACGTCTACCTGCATCAGTGCGGTCATCGGTTTGCCCGTTACGCCGACGACTTCGTCATTTGCGTACGCAGCCTACGGGCGGCCGAGCGGGTGCAGGCTAATGTCACGCGCTTTCTGGAACAGCAGTTGAAGCTGCACGTCAATCTCAACAAAAGTCGCCTCTGTACCAGCAACGAATTGGAGTTCCTCGGGTTTTGCTTCCGAAGAAACAAAATCGTCTGGAGCGACAAAGCGCTACACCGCTTTAAACATCGGATCAAACAACTTACGGGGCGTTCGTGGGGCGTCAGCCTGGCTTATCGTTACCGCGAATTGCGCCGCTACATCGTGGGTTGGATGAACTACTTTGCGTTATCGGAATACTACCGGCCAATCCCCGAACTGGACGAATGGCTACGGCGGCGCATGCGCTGCTGCTATTGGAAACAGTGGCGGTGGCCGCGCACCAAGATTAACCATCTGGTCAGTCTGGGCGTCAGCTTAAAGGAAGCGATCAAAACCGGCGTGAGCTCGAAAGGGCCTTACGCCATGTCGCGGACACCGATTACGCAAATGGCGATGAACAACGAGTGGTTAAAAGCCGAGGGCTTGGTGTCGATCAAAGATCAGTGGGTTCGTTTTCATTACCCTGTTTCAACCGCCTAGTG
>NZ_JBYMAP010000433.1:0-1771 GCF_057766305.1 Methylomonas sp. BG-2
CCCGAATTTTTACGAGCCCGCATCAGATACCCGACAAAAAAATCTCGTCGCGGCCGTACAGGCGTCGGGCATCGTCGAAGCCGCGCGTCTGACAGGCACCGAGCATTTTGTTGATTTCCCGGATATAGGCGTCATCTTCCTCGGGCTCCAATGCCATGAAGTATTGCAACCAGGGTTCGCGGCCGATGGCATAGACATAGACTCGACTGGCGCCTACCGCATGCAGCAATTTCCAGGCGGCTTCGGCGTTGCTACCGTTGGAACGCCGCGCTTGACAATGTTTGTGATCCGGCAGCTTAGGCAGTAAGGCACCGTAAACCCAGGACAATGGCGCGCCTATGCACTCCATGCCCAGAAATACCGTGCCGATCGCGCCGTATTCGGCGCACAGGTTTCGGTACATCCGTTCGTCCAAGCAGTTGGAATCCGCGGCAAACAACAGTTGTTGCTTGCCGGCCCGAATCAGGTAGGCGCTTTTGGCGAACGGCAAATCGTTGTGTTCGCCGAGGAAGGGCACGGCCACGATTTCGCCACCGCTGAACCCGATACTGTCCAACGGATCGACTTCGACCACTCGGTGAAACCCCAATTCGCGGGCCAGCAACCTCATCGAGATGTCGGCGTAAAAAATCCCCGAGCTCTTCGGCACCACCAAACAGCCGATTCGGTGGCGCAGGCGCAGCAAGGTCTCAAACACATAATGATCGTGGTGAACGTGGGTAATCAGCACGTAATCGATATGCGCCGGCAAGTCCTGAAAACTGTAACGGTCAATTCCGCCCCGGCTGGGTTTGACGGCGATAAACGGATCCACCAAAATCGCAATGCCGCGGGCTTCGATCAATACCCCGGCGTGCCCCAGATAACGCACCCGAACACCTTCGCCCAGCCAAGGTTCGGCGATACTCGGCGCCTGCCCGTCCAGCAAGCGAATCAGTTTGGCGTCATCGGCTGCATCCAAGCCCAGCAATTCGCGGATATAGCCCAAGGGTTGAGGGCAGGTGTCCAACTTGAACAATTCGTCCACCGCCGTTTCGGCGAAGGGGATGTCCCAACCGATGCTGTCGTCATCCGGTAAACGCGGCGTACTCATGTAATACGCGCGGGCTCTGTCGTGGGTTTGGGTGAAAAGCCGTAACGATTGCAAATGCTTTTTATAGTGCCGGCTTCTGTAGAACAGGCTCTCTATGCAGCGGACGATCGGGCGATTCTGGTAGTCGTATAACAGCTCCACATAGCCGCTGAGCGAATCGGGTAACTCTTGGTAATACGATTCCAGACTTTGCCCGACTGCCTCCCGATCCAACCGATTTTGAAAGGCGATTAAATCCTCCGCCATCCGCAGGCTATCGGCATGTTCGCCGCTCATGTTTTCCAACATTAGTGCAATGTCGCCGACCCGATCCTCAGCCACGTTGACGAAAGGGCCGCCGAGCAATTTGGGATTAGCGCTGGATTTGACGTGTATTGCCGGATTCTGCAAGTACGAGATCAAGTTTTTTTTCTGGTAATTCAAGCGGTGTAGGCTGGCCGCAACCGGCGAAAGCGTGTGCGGCCAAGCCACCCAGCAATCGACCAATGCCTCGACGGCGGTCGAGTCGGCGAGTCTGTATAGGGTTTTATCGTTCATATTCTTTAGCGTCCTATTCCGTGCCCCGTGGTTAATAGACATGGGTTGACAATCCCATCTATGTTGCGGTGATTCCGCTATCTAGGTTGCGTCTTGAAATGCCGCCAAGCGATCAACGAATCCGGCCAATGTCGGCGCCTC
>NZ_JBYMAP010000434.1:0-1752 GCF_057766305.1 Methylomonas sp. BG-2
CCTTACCGCCGCTGCCCGAAACATCCTTATCGGTGCCTTGTCCAGTCACGAGTTCATTGGCATCCCCGCCGACTCCGTTGGTTACAACCGTGGGGTAGCCAAATTCATTCAATAAACTCAAAACTCCGCTATTACCGCTATCAACAATGAGCCAGTCTCCGAGTAGGCTCAGCCGATTCCATCCGCTGTCTCCCAACTTTGTCCCCATGAATCGATCCAATTCCATCAAATCACTAATGCCCGCTACGACATTAGCGGCGTGATTGCTATTCAACAGCGCATCCATCGCGGAGAAGTCCAGGCGAATACCATTGGCGTCAACCGTTAATGCAATGGCGTCAAGATACGGCTTAAGCCTAGTTTGCATTAACAGGCTTTCATATAGTGAGTTCCTTAGCGCATCGTAACTTCGCTGCAATAAGTCTTGGGTGGTTGTCCAAAGATTTACCGTGGCAGCGGCGGTACCGCCCGGTACGGTGTTAAAGGTACGGCCGTTGAAGTGTTCCAGAATGGTCAGTTTGTCGGCCCAGGTGTTGTAGGCGGCGCTGCCGGCGGCGACGTTTTGGATGTTGACGGTCAGGCTGTGGCCGCTGTAGGCACCGCCAAAAGTGGAGGCCATGGTGCTGGTGTCGCTCCAGGCGTCGAGGATTTGATCGAGCAGGGCTTGCTGATCGGCACGACCGGCGCTAGCAAATTGGTTGAGCAGTCCCGCCAAGGTGGTGCTGATGCTGGCCGCTTCGCGCAGGCTGCGGACTTGTCCCGCGCCTTGCATGTCCGGCAGGGTGGCGACGGCGCTGGTGTCCAGGTGATCGGTAAATTGGCTGTGGAAGGTGTCCTGGATCAGGTTGATGTCGCCCAGGTTGCCGGTGACTTCGCCCAGGGTGGCGACGCTACCATCGGTTTTGACGTAGCTGCCGATGTCGGCCAACTGGTTGCCGTTGGCCAGGATTTGGCTGTGTTCGGTGCTGCCGACGTTGATGGCGGCGATGTTTTGGCTGACCAGCGTGAACAACTCATCGGTCTGACTGACGCCGTCCTGGTTCAGGTCGCGCCACAGGCGCAGGTTGGCGAATTGGGCGTCGGCGGCATCGACTTTGCCGTCCAGATTGGCGTCCAGATCGCGTAGCGCGTCGAAGCCGTCGGCGGCCAGTTGGCCGTTGCTTTTGATCATCGCGTCGCCGAATAGCTCGCGGCCACTGTCTATGGTGCCGTTGGCGTTTTTGTCCAGCACCAGGAAGGCGTCGTCGGACTTGACCCAACCGGTCGCGGTTTTGACGCCGTCGGCGTCGTGGTCGAAGTAGATCGGATTGGCGGTGTTGACGCCGGCGGTTTCCAGGCCGTCGCCGTCCAGGTCGAATACCAAGGGGTCGCGGCGGACGGGCGGGGTGGCGACGGTGGCTGAGGTGAAGAGGTTGGCTATGCTTTCCACTAAGTCGGGAATCATGCTGACAGCAGCGTAGACCCCAAAAACCAAAACAGCTCCGCTAATAAATGCACCAACTGCGCCACCGATTAGTAGTGCGGCAGCTTCTATCCCGCCAAACACGGCTGCGCTTTTGGCAAAATCTTTCATGCCTTCGGCTACAATTGTTCGAGCTCGCTCTGGGTCTCCGGCACGATCTGCTGCCAAGGCCTCGGACGCTATCAGCATAAATCCCATGGCCATGCCGGCTAGGTTAGCCCTGTTTAACGATTCAGTCATGCGAGTAATTTCTACTGGGTCGCCACCAATTTTGGCTATATCAACTCGCT
>NZ_JBYMAP010000435.1:0-1748 GCF_057766305.1 Methylomonas sp. BG-2
CGATAGCAGGTCAGGCGTAACGTGGAGGCCAGTTCGATGGAGATCAGCGCGTTGCGGCGTCGGCCGTGGTTCAACACCAGAAAGCGTAAAATGGCCAGCCATAAAATGGCATTGGCTTGGCTGGTCACCGAGCTTTCTTGCCGAGAAATCGCGTCGATCCCGTCCTTGAGATAGATCGGAATCACCGCTTCGACGATATGGGCGAAAAACAGGGCCAGCCAAGCCGTTGCGCTTTGAATTAGATAAGGCTTGAAGAACGGATGAATCCTGTTCAAGAACGCACGGGTCGTCGCACCATGGCTGACGCTTGCCGCGCGGTATTTGTCTTCCATGCGTGCTGGTTAGGCTTTATTTAGCCGGCGTCGCGGTCGCCGGGCCGATGCCGACGATTTGCAGGATGGTGTCTTCGTCCTTGGCGCCGTCGTAATGGACTTCCTTACCGTAGTGGGTCACGAAGCTGCCGGCCGGCACCGGCTTCAGCTGGTCCGGTTGGTAATCGCCGCCGGTGCCGACCCACCAGGTGCCGGAAATGACCGTGATGAACCGATCGTTGGGGTGTGAATGCGGCTGGCTGTTGTGGTGGGCTTTCCATTTGGTCAGTACCACGTACAGGCCCGGTTTGGCCGGATCGCCGACCAACACCGCGGTTTCCGAGCCGCTGGGGTTGGCGACCCAGTTGATTTGATCCGGCAATTTGATCGAGATGGCTTTGGGATCGAGTTCGCTCGCGGCCGCTTGACCGGCGAAGCAAAGTCCGGCGACCAGCAGCCAACCAATCCGGTTTAGCGGGTGTTTTAACGACGGCATGCGTTTCTCCTTGAAAAGATAGTTATTATTCAGCTCGAAGCACTACAGCTCCTCTCCAGCGGGAGAGGGTAGGGTGAGGGGAGATAAAACCAAGCATTTTGCCCATTTTATCCCCCTCACCCCCCGCCCTCCCGCCGGAGAGGGAATAAACCGCCTGTTTTTTGGCGGATGCTGAATAGTTATAAAAGATAATTACCAATCGGCGTGATGGGCTTTGGGGTGCCGGGTCAGAGCTACGGCATCGACATCCGTGTCGGCTTGATCCAGTTAACACAACCAAGGTGAATGCGAGTGCGACGGCAGGAGACAGTCGGCCGCCCGTCTCGCGGTTAAATGTCTCCGACCCGGCACCCCAAAGCCCACGTTGCCGTTCAGGGCGCGGCGGTAAGATGAAACTGCCCCGGTTCCGGCGGCACCACGGCCTTCTCGCCATGCGGCGTGCCGGCCGGCACCCAGGCGTAGGGCACCGGCTGGCCGCGATAGAGTTGGTTGTTGGCGGTCTCGCGGCCGGTTTTAGCATCCTTGCCCTTGCGGAAATAGGGATTGACGTATTCCCAAACGATGTCGCCTTGCGGCGTGACCTGGAACAACCGGCCGCTCTGGCCTTCGTCTATGAAAGTGTTGCCGTTGGGCAAACGGCGGGCGGCGCTGATATGGGTGCTGCGGAACGACCAAGTCGGTCCGCCGGAATCCTCGCCGGTGTATTGCCACACGACTTGGTTTTGGATCGGATCGATTTCCAGTACCCGCGAGCCGCCGGTGCGCGGTACCGCCGCCGGCGGGTAGCCGGCCACGCCCTGGTTGTCGAAGACCAGCAAATTGCCGGCGCCGGGCAGGCCCTCCGGAATAATGTGGGCATCGTGTTGGGCGCTGATCTGATCGACCGGCCGGGGCACGTTGCGCGCCAGCTGTTCTTCCCGGCTGGCGGCCTGATAGTGCGG
>NZ_JBYMAP010000436.1:0-1745 GCF_057766305.1 Methylomonas sp. BG-2
ACGGGCATGTTCTATCGAGCGGTACGCCGCGTGCGTTTCCAGATCAAGTTCCCAAGCCCCGGTGTTACATATTTCCAACGCAAAATGCAGCCTGGCTTCACTTTCGCGGCTAGCACGGTCGGCTTCCTTGAGGTCTTGAATGTCGGTGCAGGTGCCGTACCACTTTTCAATTCGGCCTTGTGCATTCAACAGCGGCATGCCTCGGATTAGCCACCAGCGGTATATGCCGTCCGACCGCCGCATGCGGCATTCGATGGAATAGCTGTCCTGATTTTGCGTCGCCCGCTGCCAGGCTTCCCAAGCGTAGTTCCTATCGTCCGGGTGTAACACGGAAATCCAGGCATGGCCGTAACTGGCCTCGACCGTAAGGCCGGTATATTCGACCCAGCGGCGGTTATGGTAGATATTCCAACCGTCGGGCCGGGTGGCCCAGACCATTTGCGGCATGGTCTCCGCCAGCGCGCGAAATTCGCGCTCGGCCTCCTGGTGGCGCGATTGGGTTTCGGCCTCTCTACGCAAGCGTGAGATTTCCAGACTCGCCTCGATTTGGGCCAGCAATTCGCGCGCAGAAAATGGCTTGGTCAAGTAGCCATCGGCCTTATGTTTCAATCCTTGTATGCGCTCTTCCTCTCCGGCGCGCGCCGACAGCAAAATGACCGGAATCGTGCTGGTTTCTTGATTTTCCCGCAACGCATTCAGCAAACCGATGCCGTCCAGCCCCGGCATCATGATGTCGGTCAGCACCAGGTCCGGCGCCTGGTTGCACACGGCGGCAAGCGCCTCTTCGCCGTCTTGAACCGCGGTCACCGCGTAACCCTGCGCGTGTAACAGTCGGGAAACATAATTGCGCATGTCGGCGTTGTCATCGGCCAGTACGATAATTACGCCGTCGCTTGAGTGTGTCGATTGATCGGTTACGATTTGCGAGCCTGAACTATTGTCCAACTTGGTGCCGTGTGCCCAGTGCAAGGCTTCGTCGGCCAAAAAGTCAGCACAAATCAAACGAGTGTTGTCGGTCCGCGCCGGCTGAATTTGTTCAGCCGGCAAATGTGCCGTGCCGGTCGGGATGGAAACGGTAAAGGTGCTGCCGACGCCAGGCGTGCTGGTGACAGAGATATCGCCGCCGTGCAAGCGGGCCAGCTCGCGGACCAGAGCCAAGCCGATACCGGTTCCTTCGTAACTGCGCGCGGGCACGTTCGGCACCCGATGGAAGCGTTCGAACACATGGTCAAGTTGATCGGCCGCGATGCCGACACCGGTGTCGCGCACCGCCAGATCAACCCTTTGTCCGCGTTCACGTAATGAAACTTCAATTTCGCCGTTGAAGGTATGTTTAAAGGCATTGCTTAGCAGATTGATGACTATTTTTTCCCACATCTGCCGGTCCACGTATACTGTTTCCGCCATTGCTGGGCAGGTTACGATCAATTTCAACCCCGCCTTCTCGGTGGCGGAGCCGAATACACTGGCCAGCTCTCTGGTATAAACCGCCAGATCCGTGGCTTCATACGCGGCCACCATGCGTCCGGCTTCGATACGCGAGAAATCAAGCAGCGAATTCACCAGCTTTAGCAAGCGCAAGCCATTGCGATGGATTAGGTCGAGTTCTTCATGTAAGGCAGCGTCAGCGGCAGGGCTCGACGGAGCGAATTGGGCCAGCAGCTCCTCCAGCGGTCCCAGCATCAAGGTTAACGGTGTGCGGAACTCGTGGCTAACATTGGCAAAGAATTGAGTCTTCAGTTCAT
>NZ_JBYMAP010000437.1:0-1706 GCF_057766305.1 Methylomonas sp. BG-2
CGCCGCCACGCGCGCCGACCGGACGACCGAGCACTTGATAATAGGCGTTCAACAACTCCCACATCTGCTCGGCGCTACGACCCGCCGCCAGCGAGGTATAGCCCTCGATGTCGGTTGCCAGACAGACGCCGCGAATTTCCCGATGGGTCGTGGCGGCGAACGCTGTGTTGCGACCGCCCGAATCCGCAAACGGCAACGCGCCAGCCCACTGCGGAAAGACGCGACGCACAAAGGTCAGCATCCGCCGTCGCTCGACCAGTAACTCGCGGCGCGCCATGACCAAACTAGTCAACCATGCGGTCGGCAGCATCACAAACATAGGAGTCACTATCGGCAACCAAACGGCGTGACGAGCGAACAACCAAACCGCCATCACTACATAACCGACTACAAACAACGCGGTTGCCGCATATCCTGTCCAAGCGGGTAAGACCGACAGCAACAACGCCAACATCAGCGCGAATCCCGCATAGACCGCGCCGTGAGCTACCGGCGTTCGGATAAAGCGGTCTTCCAACAAATTGGCAAACACCGTCGCCATGATCTCTACACCGGCCATCTTGCCGGTACGGGCATTGGTCAACGGGGTTTGAAAGAAATCGGTCTTGCCGGCCGCGTATTGCCGATTAGCTTTGCCGACGAACACGACCTTGCCGCGCAGCTCGCCAACCTGACCTTGCAAAACCCGACTGTAAGACTCCATCCGCAAGGTTTGCGGCGGCCCGTAAAAATTGATAAACCGAGACTCCTCACCGCAAACTACGCGGGCTAGCCGCTGATCGACATTCCGAATGGAATCGTCACCGTTCGCGGCCAAGCAAGTTCGGCGTAGCTCGGCAAGCCAATCCATGTAGGAAACGCCCGGCGGTTTGGACTGTGCGAAGCCTTGCATCCGATCCAGATACGCCGCCCAAGCCACAACTGGCAAACTCGGCATTTCCCCCAAGCCATCGATATACAGCCACGTTTCGCGTATCGTCGCGTCTTCGGCATCGTTGGCTAAAACAAACGGCGCATGACCTAGCAGCGCCGGCGCCAAGCGGGGATTGGCGGAAATCCTTCTTAGCGCCACGAATGACTCCGCCAGCTCACCACCCTCGCCGCCGGATTTAGAGAGGGCCGAAGACTTATTACTTTCGGAACACTCTTCGCGCCCAAAAAAATCCTCGGTCCCCCGCCGAAACATCTGCACGCAGTCGCTGGCAAGCACGTTGCCGGCTTCCATCATTGCATCAGCCAGTTCTGAATCCACCTCGGGATCGTCATGAATGAACTGCAAGTCGAACACCACCAACGCCGCGCCCTGACGATGCAACTCCCGAATCAACCCGGCATGGAAACGGCGCCAGCGAGTCAAGTCGTTGCCGACGCCTAGCTCGGCTTCGGAGGTTTCGTCCATAGTTATCACAAGAATCTTTGCGCTAAGTGGCACGCTCCCTCTTATTCGATAAAAATAACCATCTCCAATATACGTAAATTTACCAAAGCACAAATTAATAGCTACCGCTATGCTAAACGATAAAATCGAGACAATTAAAGATCGCACTTGCGAAAATACGACACTTTCTGGTTATAAATTAACTGCCTCATCAATAGCGGCAAATGAAAAAAATCGTGTACCAATCAAAGATAAATACGCCTACCACTCCGCTGAGTCTTCAGGAACGCATACTTTATATTTTTTTCCATTATTGTAATAAACGGTA
>NZ_JBYMAP010000438.1:0-1696 GCF_057766305.1 Methylomonas sp. BG-2
GGTGTTCGAAGCCCGGCATGGCATCGAGCTGGAGCCGGTATATACCGGAAAATTGCTGTACGCCGTCTACGACAGACTGCAAGCAGGGGATTTTCAGGCCGGCCAACACGTCGTGGTCTGGCACAGCGGCGGCCTGCAAGGCAAGCGCGAGATTCGCTAAATCCAGATTGGAGTCGGCCCGCAAAATAGCGATAATACCGCCGCCGATAACTATAACGACAGGTGGCAAATGGTCGCGCAGACTCTTCCGGTTTCCGGGCAATCCGCCGGCATGGCGGTGTCTTTCCGATTTTTACTGAGCCTGTACGGCATCGTGCCGATCTGCCTGATCGCACTCGGCCTGGATACTTGGCTGTTCGACCACGCCCTGCGCGACGCGCTGCCCAGCAGCCCCAGTCACTTTTTGCTGTTCCAGGTATTGTTCGGCACGCCGCACATCGTCGCCAGTAATTTACTGTTGGTCAGCCACGCCGATTATCTGCAAGCCTTCCGTAACAAATTACTGGGGATGAGTGCCTTCATTGTGCTGTTCTTCGGCGTCGGCAGCTTGTTCATACCCTACCGGGTGCTGTATCTGATCAGCGCCTGCTGGACCGTCTACCATGTCTTGAAACAACAGCACGGCATCGCCAAGGCGGTCTGCCGCCTGCCGGCTTGGGCTTTTTATCTGCAACTGTGGCTCAGCGTGACGGCCGGCATCTTCACCTACATCGGTATTTTCATGAAGAACAGTCTGGCGCCGGAGCAGGCCGCGTTGATACTGCAAATCGCCACGGTACTGACCGTCGCGTTGCTGGCGTCTACCGGGGTTTGCCAGCGCCACGTGGCCAGCCGCTTGGGCTGGTATTTTCTGTGGGCCAACACTTTGTTGGTGGTCGCCAGTTGGTTTGTCTACAGCCAACAATATTATTTTCTGGCGATTCTAATGCCGCGCTTGGTGCACGACATCACCGCCTACAGCTTTTACGCGACCCACGACGTTAACCGCCACGCCGGCCATCCGCGGAACCGCTTGTATCGTCTGACCGAAGCTTGCCGGCTGCCGGCGGTCGCGGTTTTGCCGCTGCTGTCGTTCGCGCTGACCTACTGGTTGCAAGTCTACGGCGATGCCGCCGTCAATCTGCTGCTGCAAACACTGTTCTCAACCCAGATATACAAAGCCGC
The DNA here is from genome assembly GCF_057766305.1 of Methylomonas sp. BG-2. NCBI lineage: Bacteria > Pseudomonadati > Pseudomonadota > Gammaproteobacteria > Methylococcales > Methylococcaceae > Methylomonas > Methylomonas sp. BG-2. The sequence goes on from NZ_JBYMAP010000438.1 coordinate 1,165, forward strand.
CACCTTGGGTATCGTCGGCTATCTGGCCTTGATGCACTATTACACCGAAGCCTTCATCTGGTCGGCCGGCTCGCCGCTGCGGCGCTATATTCGGTTTGGCGGGATGTAAACTCACGGACAGACTTTGCACTAGCGTCTAAAGCAAGCACTGCAATTGGTAAGAATGCAAGTATTCGAAATCGCATGTTCATATTACTAACATGTTGTTTTAAAACCTTATTCGCTGCGTATCGCAAAAGCCCCCAAACAAAAACATATTGCTATACCAGCGACCGCACTCAGTGAAGCCAGCGCTACCCAAGAAAAATGTTTGAAAATCAAAGTGTAAATAGGCCAAAGCGTTAGCGCGACAAAAAGTAATGCGCAGGTTTTAAGTTTGTGTGCTGGGGCGATCAACACGGCGCTAGCAAGAAGAAGCAATGAAGTTAGGGCATAGCCTATGGCCAAAATGGAAATTGAAACCGGCGGAAAAGCACAAACTCCAGGAGATGAACGCCACCAGCCCTCCGGACAGGCCAGCCGACCCAAAACG
>NZ_JBYMAP010000439.1:0-1687 GCF_057766305.1 Methylomonas sp. BG-2
CCGCTTTTTGGACGCTCTGCACGCTGTCGTCCAGGTTATAGACGGTCTGGGTGAGGCGGTTGCCGCCGTCGGCTGTCGGCGGGTTTTCGGTCAGGGTGCCGAGGCGGTCGAGGTTGTCGTAGGCGTAGTCGGCAACGCTGACCGGCGCGGCGGTGCCCGAACAGGTGGTGTTGGCGGCGGTTAGTGCCGGGCCCCAGGCTTTCAGCAGGTTGCCGCTCGGAGTGTAGCTGTTGCAGGACACCAGCCATTGGCTGCCTATCTGCGCGGAGGAGCGGATCAGGCGACCGTCGGCGTCGTAGGCCGTAGTAGCTGGCGGTGATCTAGAACGCGGTGGCTTCCGACTAGGTGGCGCGGGTGCGGTTACCGAGCGGGTTGTATTGGTAGGACAGGGTTTTGCCGCCGGCGCTGGTCAGGCGGCGTATTTAATCACCTGCGTCCGAACACGCTACGCTATTCGGATCTACCCAGGCTAAACGGAATTGGCGCTTGGCGGACATCACTCGGGATATTCGGGGTAACGCGGCAAGCTATCGCCATCGCACGACCAGTCGGCACGCGAATCCCAAAAGATGCGCGCCTGAGGTTTAATCGGCGGTTCGTCGTCCAACGACCCGGCGGGAATCACGACGCCGTCAATTTCCGGAACGAATCGCGCAACTGAACTGCCACATTCGCTGCAAAACTGGCGGGCAAAGCGTTTGGCTTCAGGGACCTTAAACCGCTTCAGCAACGATTCGCCTTCGGTAAAGACCAATGTGGCATTCGATAGGAATAAATTGGTCGCGTGCCCGGTTCCGGAAGACTTTCTGCACCGCGCACAATGGCAGTGATAAAAACGCTCAGGAGCGCCGCTGACTTCATAACGAACAGCGCCGCATAGACAACCGCCTTTTAGCATGACCTGAGACATAGGAACTCCTGTGATTCGAATCGACCGGAAGATGTTTTGAATGCCACTCGCCAGATATAAATCGCCGACGACCTCGTGTGATGAACCGACCGGAAAAGATTTTAGCTCGTCGATCGCACACTGCATAGAATCCGGCGAGCGCCCGTATACGATAAGATTGCGTCTGTAGAGGATGCCGAATTTTGACGGTGGTGAATTGTCGCAGCGCCCCGTTGCGATCTATCGTCTAATCTGATTCAATGACCGCAATTTGATGGCTACCAGTCATCCCCACTAGATTCCGAATGATATACAGAAGGGAAAATCACATGCTAATCAATGAACTACCGGTTTGAGGAATGATTTTCGGTATATATACAGAACTATCTAATTACTAGTTAAGTGTAAAAAGGAGTAACAAATGTCTACTTGGGACGAAACAGAATTACAGAACGAAACGTGTCCGAATTGTGGTAAAGAATATTCTGTGAAATACCAATCTTTACCGTTGAGAGATGATGATAAATTTACCTGTTCCTGTGGAGAGGTATTACGGTCTTGGCGAGAAACTGGTATGTATATGTATACCGAAATTGTCAACGAAAACTAAGTCTGAATATCTGGCCTCTTAAATGTGCAACGAAATTGTAATTGAGCATCAAGGTAAATCATATACGGCGGAATACTTCATAGTAGATGATACGTTGACCGTAACTCTACCTGATGGTAGTCAGCGCACCTCTGAACTCAGAGGGCTAAAACCCGAAACTGCAGCAAAAACACATTTAAAAAGTTATG
>NZ_JBYMAP010000440.1:0-1683 GCF_057766305.1 Methylomonas sp. BG-2
ATGCCGGTTGACAGCTCGCTTCGCACGACAAGGTTAACAGGGCAAAGTTGCGAAAACGGCACATGACGCTAAGGCACTAACTATTGGTGCGACTTCGCATAACATTAATTATGTTAAATCTATGAAAGACCTGGGACGTATTTATAATTAAAACAAGGGCTTGGCCAGTGAATCGCTGCATATCAAGGGGCCGCGTATTCCATTGGTGGACCATTGGGCCTAGCGGTCACTACCATAGCCGCTGGTCGAAATACCCAAATGATCGGTGTCAGCCTGCCAAACCGGCTCTAGGCGATACCGGTGACTTTTTCCACCCATGACCTCAACGAAGGGCCGTCATTGGGCAAGCCATTGAAAGTAGTTTTCGGCTGGACTCGACCCAAACTTGACGGTCGCACTTCTCCAAACCAGTCAGTCAGCTAAATCCAGCGCCTGGGAACTGGAGATCTACAAAGCGGCCATTGGCGACCGCATCCAACGGCCAATTTTGCGACATCCACATATAGAGGGTGCCTGCCAATATCGAGCCCTCGCCATTTCGGCAAACACAGAGTGAGAAATCAATAAACACCTTTCACTCGGTTTTACTTACAGCCATTTTTTGCGGGACAAGTGATTACTGAAGGTGGACATGATAGCGATTATGTAAGAACCCAATTGAATTTTGTATTTTAAAAAACTGTGCGTAACCATAGGCTGTAATAATAGCTACCCATCACTACAGTACGTTAACGAGGTAAGACATGGGTAAAGGTCGGCTGGAGGCATTCAGTGATGGGGTACTGGCCATCATTATCACCATCATGGTATTGGAATTGAAAGTACCCCATACTGCGGACATCAATGCGCTGATTCCTTTGATTCCTGTGCTTTTAAGCTATGTGTTGAGCTTCGTCTATGTAGGCATTTACTGGAATAACCATCACCATTTACTGCAAACATGCCAAAAAGTCACTGGTTCGATACTGTGGGCAAACCTGCATTTATTGTTCTGGTTATCGTTATTTCCGTTCACAACTGCCTGGATGGGGGAAAATCACTTTGCGGCTATACCAACGATGGCTTACGGAGTGGTTCTATTGATGGCAGCAATCGCTTATATATTATTACAATACCTCATCATCGTTTCACAAGGGACAAATTCGCTATTAAAAAGATCTGTCGGTAGCGACTGGAAGGGTAAATCCTCACCATTGATTTACTTAATAGCGACACTAAGCACGTTTTGGTCGCCATGGTTAGCTCAAGGGCTTTATGTGCTGGTCGCATTGCTATGGTTAGTGCCAGATCGACGTATTGAGAACGTGATGTCTGAATATTAAAAGGATTTTTGATTTGCCAAGCAAATGACCAAATAAAACTGGGCTTTTCATTGTAACCTTCAACAATAAATTGAGTTGGTGAAGGTCTGCTCAAGCCTATTTGAAGGTCAGCTATTGAGAAACATGTATGGCGGCTTTCTGGCAGATTGGTTCAGCACCAATTAAAGCAATGGCTTGCGCGTCAATTTTTCTTGAAAAACTGCAATAATCAGAGGTTTCCTAACCCCTTTAAACGCCATAATCGGACTTTTGATTTAGTTTTGCCTAACCTGTGATTTTTTAAAAACCTATCCGCAGACTTTTCAATACTTCTGCCACTTCGGGTTTTGCGGCCGATGTGGGCGGGAATATAGCGCAGATG
>NZ_JBYMAP010000441.1:0-1671 GCF_057766305.1 Methylomonas sp. BG-2
GATCAAACGCAGAGGTATTTCCCCTCTCGCACCTTTCATCAAGAAAACACCCGAACAAAAACATCCCCTTTTTCAGTTTCTTCAGTCTGAATCTTGATCGGCAAAAATCGTTGGATAATGTCGGGATTGGTTTCGGCATGAGGACTCCAATCCGTCGCAACAAAAGAACCGCCACCGGCCAAAGCCATCGGCAGTAACAGTTGATCGGCTAGAAAGTGCCCGGCCGTTGCCTCGCTTGCCATGTAGCGTAACGCGCGCTTGATGGCGCCATTGGCGACAACTTCAGCAGCAACGCTTTTCTCGCCAAACCCTGCAAACACTTCGCTTACGTGCTCATACTCCAAGGTAATGAGCACAGCATTACCTGGGCCTTGCTGCCGATCGATACCGCGCATTAATAACTGGTCATCAGCCCAAGCCAACCGTTTTTTGACCATCGCTAATTCACGCTCGGCGATATGTGCAGGTAAACCGGCAAAAAAACTTTCCGCATAGCCGTTGATTCGCTCGCCTCGGTTTTTTAGGTGCAAAGGCTGCAATGGTTTACCGGCGGTAACCGTCATGCTTATTTCGCCGCCGCCCGCTGGATAAAAGCCAAATAGGTTCAGTTGCAGTTCCACTTTAGCGCCCATTTTTTCCAGCAGGGGCACGAATGCTCTTTGCAGAAAGTGAAACGGCGGACTCATCGGATTATGTGTGCCGCCATTTAAAGTAACATGGCTATCCTTCTCGGCTTTCAGCAATGCCGGCAAAATCGTTTGCAAAACAAGCGTACAGCTCCCGGCCGTGCCGATGCTAAACCGATATTCGCCGCCTTGAACTTCACTAGGCAAAAATGTGAGCTCGGTCGACCCAACCTGAGTACCTTCGACTTGTGCGCCGGAAATAGCGGCCGCCGCCTGTACCGCAGTGAGATGCTGCCGCATCAAGCCAGGATTTTTCCGTTTAGCCCGAACATTTTTGATGCGCATGGGTTGTCCCGTACACATCGACAACGTTAATGCGGTTCTTAAAATTTGACCGCCGCCCTCGCCCTGAGAGCCATCCAATTCAATCAACACATCTTTCCCATTATGGTTGCCGTTTCCGGTGTTACCGAAAACGGCTGTGATTACCCTTTGACGCACACCACTTGTTTCAAGGTATGCACGATTTCCACCAAATCCGATTGCGCGCTCATCACGGCATCGATATCTTTATAAGCCATCGGAATTTCATCAATGACCTCGGCATCTTTACGGCATTCAACGCCCTGAGTCGCCTGGATTTGATCATTCACAGTAAAGCGCCGTTTCGCTTCGGTTCGTGACATTGTCCGGCCGGCACCATGACTGCATGAGCAAAATGATTGCGCTTCACCCTTACCACGGACAATAAACGACTTCGCGCCCATCGAGCCTGGAATGATGCCCAATTGTCCAGGCCAAGCGGCAACAGCTCCTTTTCGGGTCACCAATACGTTTTGACCAAAATGATTTTCCCGTGTCACATAGTTATGGTGGCAGTTTACCGCTTCGATATCAGCGGTAAACGGCTTAGGCATGATTTCACGAATGGCGGCAACCACGTTTTGCATCATCAGTGCACGATTTTTCTGCGCGAACTCTTGCGCCCAACTTACCGCGCGCACATAGTCGATAAAATGATCGGTGCCTTCAGGGAAATAAGCTA
>NZ_JBYMAP010000442.1:0-1671 GCF_057766305.1 Methylomonas sp. BG-2
GTTTGGTTCGAGACGTTCCTATGCACGGCAGCGCCGAAAGCAATCGAATGCGCCGAGGATACGGATGGTGTTTCGCTTATTCGAAGGCGGGTGTTCCGGACCTAGGCCGGAACGAAAAACCTGTCGATCGGGCGCGGCGGCTTGCCATTCTAGCTGCGCGGGCGATCGACGGCGGAAATGCTTTAACTATTCGGTCTAACCGGTGCTTTCCAGGCGTTGCGGCTCGGCCTTGGCTTCCGCGGCTTCCAGCAAGGCGTGGAACGGACGAAACGCCAGCATCAAGGCTCGGTAAATGGCGAAGGCGTCGGTCGGGTCTTTTTGCTTGAGTTCGGCGATTTCGTTCAGGTAGCGATGCAGCATTTTTACCAGATTCTCGATGGTCATCGCCAGCCAAGCATCGTTGGTAATCCATTTGTCGATGAATTCATCGAGGCGGGCGAAGGTCATTTTCAGCAGAGGATAAGCCGTCTGGGTTTCCTTGAATTCCCGTAGCAGCATGTACTCGATATACGCCCGGTCGGAAGCCAGACGCGGCCGGTTGGTGATCGTCAGATAGGTGGCTTTGTAGTCGGCATGTAGCGCATCGAATTTCTCGCAAAATTCGGCTTCGCTGGCAATATCGAGCCAGGGCTGCAGAATCGTAACCGTGATGGCGTAGCATTCGTCAATTGCGTCCGCCATTTTGTCGAATTGTTCGACAAAGGCCGGCTTTTTCAGCTCGTCTTTAATGATGCGTGCGATCGCGGCCAACTCGCCCGCGGTGACGCAAACCGTTGCCAATTCCCGAACAATTTTAAGTTCGCCTGCCATGGTGTCGATACCTCATTACTGTCTGGTAAAAAATGAACAATCGCTCGGACGCGAGACTTAGGCGGTCAGATCGACGATTTCGGCTATGCAGGCATTATCCTTGACCGTGTGCAGGGCATTGTCGAACAGCATATTCGAGTTATATAAAACGCTCTTAACGATGATGTTGCCGGCGGAATCCTTGATGACAAAGAAGGTATCGCCCTCGGGCACCCGGCTGGCGGCGATTTGGTGGCTCATTAGCGAGCCGGTCCGGACTTCCTTAATGCCTTGTATCGCTTCTTCCTTATTGGGGTAATCGCCGCTCATCAGGATCAATTCGCCCTTGCTGCTGAGAAAGTTGAATACATATTGATTGTCTTCGTTGGTTTTCAGTTCGAAGGTCGCTGGCATGATCTGCTCCGGAGTTTGTGGGTTGGATGGAATCGTCGTCGTTCGAATGCCGGATTTTCTAGTCCAGAAAAGCACCACAATAGCTACGCGGGCAGAAAACCTGGGTACGCGGCGGACGTTATTCATCCAAACGCAAGCATTGTGCCAAGAAAAAATCCTTAGAAATCAGTAGGCGAGCCGGGAGCCACAATGCAATTGTCGGGTTTGCGACACAACAACGGCGGCGATTCGATAGCGACATAGAACACGCTACGGCGGGTGCGGAGACAGTGGCTTGCCAAGCGAGAGTCATCGCTGGGCGCGGGACCTGGAAAGGATGGAACTTGTCTTCCCAGAAAGGGGGCTGGGTTTAGGTCGCACCGGCGGGAATGCGGCTTGTCTTTAAAATATATCCAACCATGGAAGATTCTACAGCGGCAATGCCCTGGTGGTTATTGAATTCATTTTACTGGTCACTCAAGGTGGCTT
>NZ_JBYMAP010000443.1:0-1646 GCF_057766305.1 Methylomonas sp. BG-2
AATTGTCCGATATTTCACCATTTCCATTCAAAAAACCACCCAACATACCCAAGTCATGTGGCGATATATTTCTTAGATCGACATTCGCTAACAGTTTTTTTATTTCGATTGGTTTTAATGCCGCTTGTTGGGCGTCGAACCCTTGACCAATGGGCTGTGTTTTCGAGGTAGTAAACCGATTTTGCCAAGGCATGGCCACAGCTTTATCAAGTAGTTTATATTGATTCGTATTTCCAGTCGAATTCAAGCTGACTATCATTGCATCCTCCTTAGCGTGTATTAGTTCCGAGTTAGAAAGTTAAGCTTGTGTGTCGATCGTCGTGGTTTTGGCAAGTAATTGCAATAACTCGGTGGGCTCGATATTCGGATTTTGCTGCATCTTGGCGAGTCCGGACAAGCGCGACATTTGGTCAATGAGGTTAAGATTACCGTCGGACGAATGCAGTAATGCCAGTTGATAGGCTGCCATGATTTGTTTACGCTCCGTTTTACTAAGATGCTGCCAAGGCTGGTCGGTGGCGTTTTTTGGGGCGTTGGTTCCGGCGTCCCATTTGGCGCCTTGGTAGGGATGATCGACACGGTACAAGGCTTGAGCCAAGCCTGGATCGGATGGGGTAAACGATTGCCTCGCTTTATCGGTCGATTGGCTATTTTGCGAGGTCAGCGCGGGAATGAATTTTTCCAATGCGCCAAAGCTAACGGCGTGCGTCAAACCACTGATTTGCGGGTTCAGCAAATAGGCCAAAAAACCTTTGTCGATGTCGGTGGATTCCACCGAGGGATCGGTCAATATCCGCTTGACCTGCTCGGCGTCTTGAGAATTGTACTTGCCTACCCAAGGATTGCCTTCCGCGTCATAGATACCTGATGAGCCCGCTATCTCCCCGGTGTTATTGCCCGTCGCCTGTAGGAAGCGATAGTTTGCCAAATCAAACGCAAAATGATCGACTTGTTCCAAATCCATACCGCTGGATTGCGAATACTCGTAAGCGCGTTCCATCAGCTTTCTGTCCGCCTGCGTAAGGAAACTGGCGGAATTGCCGCTCAGGTTATTGGTCGTAAACGCCATTGCGACCTCAGGTGTAGCGTACGGATCACTGGTGTGGAACAACCTCGACAACAGCATTGCATGTCCGCTAAAAGTCGCCGTGTCAGTGGTGCTTTTGGATATTGTCGAGTTATCGTTGCCCTGTATTTCATTCGCTTGCGACGCAATTTGTTTCTGCGAAATGGCTGAAGGAGATAACGTGGTGTTCGATGCATTGATGCTGGTCATATTCATTTCTCCAATTTCGAGAAACACTCTAACTACATAGTTTAGCGGCAACAGGTTCTTTTTTTAAATACGTCAACAAAGGCGATACGCAAAAAATACGCATCGCCTGTACACAAATTAATAATGATAATTGACCGTAACGGAGTCAGTTCTTGAGTTTGCTGTTGCGGGGTAAGTGCCTCCAGTTAAAGTATGTCTAATCCAAAAAGTACCTCTAGCACTGAATCCATCGTAAAAATGGACAGTACCTGTCTGGGAGGCGGAAATATTATGACAATACTGAATTGTTGACGAGTAGGGATTGGAATAGCAAATCTCGACCAGTTCCGAAGAGTTACCATTCGGATAAGTTGACCATTGGTACGACACC
>NZ_JBYMAP010000444.1:0-1638 GCF_057766305.1 Methylomonas sp. BG-2
GTCAGCGAACCGCCGGTTTCCGAGCCGTCGCTGCCGGCCGACGAAAAAACCGGTCCGGTCGATGTGTACATTCTGCCGCTGGACGATTTTTCCGGCGATGCGGCGGTCGATATCGCTAACACCGTCGGCCGGGAATTCGGCGTCTGGGCGAAAGCCACCTTGCCGCTCGGCGTGTTGCCCATCCAAGCTTTTCCCGGCACCCGGCAGTACCCGGCGGAAGACATTTTCGAGCAAGCCCGTACCGTGATGCGCCGCCTGCCGGAAGCCGACCCCAACACCCATTTCGTGTTTTTGACCAACCGCGACATCAACAGCCGTAGTCGCAATTTCCGCTTTCAGTTTTCGTTTCACGATCGGGTGTGCCGTTGCTCGGTAATCTCCACCGCCCGCATGCACCAGCCGAGCGACCGCAATGCCCATCAAGCCGCGGGAACCCGCTTGCTGAAAATGACCAAGCGCGCGATCGGCGAAATGGCTTTTGGCTGGACCCGTTCCACTGACATCAAGGATCTGATGTACGCGCCGATCATGAGCCTGGACGATCTCGACGCCATCGGCGACCGCCACCCGCCGATTCCGTTGCGTTGAGATTGCGGTGATCCTGTCGCCTTGGGCGGGCTTCGCCAGCGCCGAGCGGATTTAGCTGGACGGAACAACAAGGCGGAAACGTCGCCTCGCCGGGACTCAAGTCCGCCCGTACTCAGGGTTTACGCTCGCCGAACGACACTGTGGCGCTATCAGAAATGACCGGAGCAAAATAGGATAGTTTTTCAGTGGCTCCCTAACGCACCGCGAACCGGGAAATTTACGCCAAAAATCCATCAAACCTGAGTCTTACCGGAAAGGTGCCCGAGAATGCCCAATGTCTAGCGGTTAAGCTCAATGACCGGGGCGCACTTTTAAATTCGGTGCATTTTGGAATAGTCTGGCGGATAGGCGGCTAACACTTGAGGCTACGGGTTCAGGGTCAGAGCACTTAAAACGATTCATGGTGCGCGGCATTTCCAAGGCGCGGTGCTAAACGTGAGGTTTGGAAGGGAATGTCAAAATGGCGCGCCCGAGAGGATTCGAACCTCTGGCCTCAGCCTCCGGAGTGAAAATTAGCTAACTTTTTCTAATTGATCTTAGTTAACTTTATCAAACATTCGGATGACTTTTTTCGACATAAGTACGTAACTTGATGATATATATAATGAATTAATAAGCTTCTTTAGGGTGATTAATGACGCTTTATGGCATACCATAGTTGCCGCTAGGAGAATATGCTAGCATTTTTGTCACAATCGTTGCCTTTGTAATCTCTCGCCGTTGACAGCAACCCCCTACCAAACCATCCGGTCTTTGGACGAACTTCTGGCGCTGACCCGAGCACCACCGGAGCATCCGTTGCTGGGTTTCTTCTGCCGCTGTTTTCTACAACTTTTCGACCAAGCCGAAAGTATTTTGGATTCGGTAATCGATATCCAGGCGATTCGTCCGGAGATCGAACGTTATTCGCGCCTGCAACAAGATATTGCCAGCGCCACCCTGGCCAATCACGAATTAGCCGGTGTATTGAATCAGTATTATCTCTACGCGATATTTACCTCGACCGGTTCACCGGAGCAGGAGCCCGCTGCACTCGCCATTATTCGTGCC
>NZ_JBYMAP010000445.1:0-1638 GCF_057766305.1 Methylomonas sp. BG-2
TGCCGCAGCAAGGCTTCCGGGATCTCGGCCGGCGCCGCCGCGGCGAGGATGCCGTCGAACGGCGCATGTTCGGGCCATCCCCAGCCGCCGTCGCTGTGTTTGAAGCCGACGGATTTGATCCCCAACTCCCACAGCGTATCGCGGGCTTTTTTCATCAGCGGGGCAATCCGCTCAACGGTATAAACCTGATTGACCAGCTTGGCGAGAATCGCTGTCTGGTAACCGCAGCCGGTACCGATTTCCAAAACCTTGGCCGGCGCCGCCGATCGAAGCAATAACTCCGTCATTTTCGCGACGATGTAGGGTTGAGAGATGGTTTGATTGTGTCCGATCGGCAATGCGGTATCTTCGTAAGCACGACTCTCCAAGGCCTCGTCGACAAAAATATGGCGCGGAGTGTCGGCCATCGCTTCCAGCACCTTGTTATTGGTGATGCCTTGCTGGCGCAGCCGGGAGATCATGCGTTCGCGAGTGCGCCGTGACGTCATGCCGATGCCTTGTATTCTTCGACTCATACCTATGCGTCCAATGCCAGCCAGTCGCGCAGTCCCTCCAAACGCTCGTAGCGAGTTAAATCGAGCTGTAACGGCGTGACGGATACATAACCGTTTTTTATGGCGTCGAAGTCCGTTCCGGGTCCGGCGTCCTGCTCGGCCCCAGGGGGGCCTACCCAATAGATGGTTTGGCCGCGCGGATCGGAGCCCCGGATGACCGCTTCGGCTTTATGTCGCTGGCCAAGCCTGGTCGATAAAAAACCTCTGATTTCGGACAGGGGCAAATCGGGCACGTTGACATTCAACAAAGTATCCTCGGGCAACGGTCGAAGCCGCATTTTATTGAGCAAGGTCACCGCTACTTGGGCCGCGGTGTCGAAATGCTTGGCATTGTGCCCGACCAACGAGATGGCCACCGCCGGCAGCCCCAGAAAGCGACCTTCGGTTGCGGCCGCGACAGTCCCGGAATAAATAACGTCATCCCCCAGGTTGGCACCGTGGTTGATACCGGCGAATACCATATCGGGTTCATCCGCCAACAATCCGGTAATCGCCAAATGCACGCAATCGGTAGGCGTTCCGTCAACCCGGATGAAACCGTTCTCGCACACGGTGGCGCGTAGCGGCAGATCCAATGTCAACGAGTTACTGGCGGCGCTACGGTTTTTATCGGGGGCCACGACCGAAACCTTGGCGATTTGCCCAAGCGCCGACGCCAAAGTGTTGATGCCTTGCGCCAGATAGCCGTCGTCGTTGCTGATCAGAATATGCATGTCGCGATAAAACGCTTTAAAATTGCCGCATATTAGCAAAAAAACCGCAAATCCAGCAGCTTACGTGACAAAAAAAACCACAACACCCGAGGAAGCCTCGCTTTTTCGCGAGGCCGTCGGCACCGTCAAGGAAATCAAAGCCGACACGGTCATTTTGCGGCCAGCCAAAAGCCCCCCGCCCAGGCCGAGGGCCAAATTGCCGGAGATCGTCAATCCTTTGGAAATGTCTCTGGATGAAGCGCCCGACCCGCTATTTCAAGAAGACCGCATGCTGTTCGCGATACCTGGCGTGCAAAAGAGCGTATTAAAAAAACTAAGCAAGGGCTATTACGATCCGGATGCCGACATCGATCTGCACGGCCTGGCTAGCC
>NZ_JBYMAP010000446.1:0-1633 GCF_057766305.1 Methylomonas sp. BG-2
AATCGGCTTGTCCCGGTCCCCAAATGAGTCGTTGATATTGTTCTCGGCAAGGTATGCCACAAAACGGCGGCGGTGCCGATTGCGAAATCAGCGGTGTCCGCGCCGGAGTACAAATCCAGGTTTGTACCCCGACTCCGGACTCGCGCCGCTCAGGCGGCGATTTGGCAGGATGCCAGCGCTTCCAGCATGTCCCGCCGGGGCAGGTTGCGGCCGATGAATACCAGCCGCGAGCGGCGGGTTGCGTCGGCCGGCCAGGGATTGCCGAAGGATTCGGTCAACAGCATGTGCACGCCCTGGTAGATGACTTTCTTGTCGCAGCCCGCGATGTGCAATATGCCTTTGTAGCGTAGCAGGTCGTTACCGTAGTCGCGGACCATGATGTCCAGAAAGGCCAGAATTCGGGCCGCATCCAGCGCGCGGTCGGTTTCGAACACGAACGACGCGATGTCGTCTTCGTGTTCGTGGCTGACGTCTTCCAAGAAGTCCGGCTCGATTTTCAGGATGTCGTCCAGTTTGAAGCCGTCGATGTCCAGAATGTCGCTCAACTCGGTTTCACCAAAATGCACGCGCTTGATCGGGGCTCTGGGGTTCATCGCCCGTAACCGGCTTTCCAGATCGGCGGCGATTTCGGCTTCGACCAAATCGGTCTTGGACAACAAGATCCGGTCGGCAAAGCCGACTTGCTCCTGGGCTTCGTGGTGTTCTTGCAGTTGTTGGTGGGCGTGCGCGGCATCGACGACGGTGACAATCGCATCCAAGCTGTAGTTTTCGGCGATGTCCTGGTCGATGAAAAAGGTTTGCGCCACCGGCGCCGGATCGGCCAGACCGGTGGTTTCGATGATGACCCGCTCGAAGTGAATGTCGCCGCTTTCCCGGCGCTCGGACAATTCGCCGAGGATGCGCACCAGGTCGCCGCGCACGGTGCAGCAGATGCAGCCATTGTTCATCGTGACGATTTGCTCGTCGGCTTGCACCAGCAGTTCGTTGTCGATGCCGGCCTCGCCGAATTCGTTTTCGATCACAGCGACGCGCCGGCCGTGGTGTTCGGACAGGATGCGGTTCAGCAGCGTGGTTTTGCCGGCACCGAGAAAGCCGGTCAGGATCGTGACCGGGACGGGGTAATTGAGTTTGCGGTTCATCATATCTCCAGTGGAAGGGTCAAAACGGGGGTGTCGGCATTTCGGGCGTAGCGCTCCTTAGCCGGCCGCCAGAGCCTGGACGACTCGTCGGCGCCCGCCGGGCTTAGCGTCGGGTCGGCCGGCACTGCCTGAGCGTGCAGTGTTTCTTGGCCGTCTTGGCGTCGGCCTTGGTGATGATGCCGTTGCCGTCCAGGTCGCGAATGTCGTTGGCGTTGTCGGGGCGCGGGGTTTTCTTGACGGCGACCAGGATCAACGCGACGTCGATACGGTCGATGTCGCCGTCCAAATCCACGTCGCCGAGCGCCGGCACCGAGAAGGTGACTTCGTCGTAGGCGGTGCCCGCGCCGTCGCCGAGCGCCAATTTGAACGAGTAATTGCCGGCTTGGGTGGGCGTGAAACCCGGTGTCGCGGTGCCGGCGCCGGTCAGCGCGACGCTTGGGCCTTGCGATTGCTGCCAGTGGAAGCTCAAGGCCGCGGGGCCGGGGTCGGGATCG
>NZ_JBYMAP010000447.1:0-1628 GCF_057766305.1 Methylomonas sp. BG-2
GCCGATATCGCCAAGGTGCAAGAATGGCTTGGCCACGCTAATATCTCAACTACACGTATATACGATCATCGAAGAACAAGGCCGGAGGATAGTCCGACGTTTAAAGTGAGTTATTGAATATCTGAGTCAATTTCTATTGGCAAATTTTATTATTCAACCAAATGGTAGATCAAGGAACGGGAAATAAGGTTGAAATGATAATTCAATTGCCAGTTTGCTTTTACCAGCTATTTAGCATTTTGGATTCTCAAAACTTTTAATTATCAAGCTTAAACACGAAGTGTGCATCCTTTACGCCGTTTACTTTTACTTTCGCTACGGCGTTCGTACCGCGATCTGGAAGAGATCTTGGTGGAGCGTGGGGGTCGAAGTCGATCAAGTGAGCCCAACCGTTGGGTTGTTCGCTATTTGCCGTTATTGGCCAAAGCCACGATTAGAAGTAAGCGCCAGCCCGAGGCCTCCTGGCGAATAGACGAAATTTAGTATTAAGGTTCAGGGCGAATGGGTAGGTTTTGAGTTTGGCTTTGTTCAATCGGTGTAATCCTTTAGTAGCAAAATCCGACCACTTCCTTCGGCTTTTCGGTAATAAACGTTATCAGCGGTAATCAACGTCGCACCGGACGTGTTTAATGCCACGGCGTGATAGAGGGTATCGAACAGATGATGTCGATACCGGGCGGCAAGCTCGATGGCGGTAATATAGATTCCGGGGTCATCAGCGATATAACTTTCAATGTTCAATAAATCAAACAGATCGTCTTCCGCTTCGTCGGGCTTCTCACGGGCCAAAACCGCCGCCACTTCGGCAATAAAATGCGGCGGCTGAAGGAGACGTATGTGCCCCTTGTCGACCCCTTTAAGAAGGGTTAAAGCTTGATCACAATCGGCTTCGTTTTCTCGGTCTTGTAAGAACCATTTCAGCGCAACACTGGCATCTACCACCAAAATCATGGACGACCGTCTTCACGTGCTGCACGAATCTCTTCATTTGTTAGCGCCGGCGCGTGTTTGCGTCGTTCCACGATTCTCGCGATTGCTTGGTGACTACGTTGTTTGCGTTCCGCGCGTTCGACAGCCTCGCGCATTAAATCAGCAATCACGGCACTTTTGTTTTGTCCTTGATAGGCGGCGTTGAACGCCTCTTTCACATCGTCGGGAACGCTGAAATTCACGGTAGCCATGACTCACTCCTAGGTTGTTGAAGATTTCAACAAATTATTGGCCATTGTCATGGAAAGTGCAACGATTAATAGGCAGTCACCCTTGTCGGATTGCGCCCCCCCCCTCCCCCCGCGATACAGGGCGGAGAGGCATAGCGCGGACATACTAGTGTCTGTAGTTAGTTTGGTATTTGTTGTAGCTCGATGTACTGCCGAATGATCTCTATCGGCGCACCGCCACAGCTACTCGCGAAGTAGCTGGGCTACCATAGAGCGCCACCCCACAACCTCTTTCGAATGCACTGATAATTTTTTTTTCGAATCATCCGACTGGAAACGCCTTTCAAATTCGTGGTGGGGGTGATGGAAAGCCATCGCGGTAAAAAAGTCCAACAAGGCTGCTTCAGCTGACACGGATATGTCATTGAGATAAACGGGTTACACACTCTGTTATCAGTTCCACTGCGA
>NZ_JBYMAP010000448.1:0-1611 GCF_057766305.1 Methylomonas sp. BG-2
CGGGCAACCGCGGCTTATTTGGCAATTAATCAATGGATACAGCTACTGTATTTCCTGACGATCGGCTTGATTTTGTACGGATTTCCGGTTTGGCGCGGGGTTAGTGCCGAAGTGATCAGCGGCTATGTCCTGGTGTTCTTGTTCATGATGTCACCGCTGACCATTTTGACCACTAGCCTACCGGCGTTCAGCCGAGCCAAGGTCGCTTTGCGTAAAGTCATGCAATTGGACGAGAGTCTTGCGGGGACGCCAGCGGTTGACTTGGCCGAGCTGGGCCGGCATGAATTCAACGGCTTGGCGCTGAGGGGCGTGACTCATGCCTTCCATCGGGAGAAGGAAAACCGCCAATTTTGCTTGGGGCCGATCGATTTGGCATTCGAACCCGGCGAGCTGGTATTTCTAGTAGGGGGGAATGGCAGTGGTAAAACCACGCTGGCGATGTTGTTGCTGGGTTTGTATCACCCGGAGCAAGGCGCGGTCGTTTGGAACGGCAATGTGGTCGATGAGCTAAATCGCGACGCCTACATGCAAAATTTCTCAGCCATTTTCGCCGACTTTTATTTATTCGATGCGTTATACGGCCTGGAATTCAACGATCGCGAAGCCTTGATAGATGACTACCTAGACGCGCTGCATTTGAGGCATAAGGTAAAAATCGTCAACGGTGCGTTTTCGTCGGTGGACCTGTCTCAAGGCCAACGTAAACGTTTGGCTTTGCTCGCGGCTTACTTAGAGGATCGGCCGTTCTATGTATTCGACGAATGGGCGGCCGATCAGGACCCGGAGTTCAAGCAGGTGTTTTATACCGAATTGTTGCCGACGTTAAAAGCCAGGGGCAAAACCGTGTTGGCGATTACTCACGACGATAAATATTTTCATCTAGCCGACCGCTGTATCAAGCTGGAAGAAGGCCTAATTACCGCGATCGAATATCCACAAGCTTACCGGCGAGCGAGTGGCTCCGATGCGGCATTTGTCGGCGAACCGGTCGCGGTGAACCAGGAGAGCTGCCGATGAATGGACTCAGCACTTGGCGTATTAAAGCCGGTTTGGCATTATTGCTGTTGGCCTTCATCACTGCCGCGACTGGGTATTGGTGGTTGGGGCGTTCGTTACCTGTGATAGAGGGCGAGGGGCATTTGCCCGGTCTGGCCGCGACAGCCAGTATCGTCATCGACGGTCACGGTATACCACTGATTAGCGCCGAAAGCCGGACCGATACGGCTCGGGTTCTGGGTTATCTGGCGGCGCGCGACCGGCTGTTTCAAATTGATTTGATGCGGCGCAAGAACGCCGGATTGTTGGCGGAAATCTTTGGCGAAGCGGCGTTGTCCAGCGACATTCAGGCTAGGCGCTACGGATTCGCCGTTGTAGCGCGGCGGGTTCTGGCCGGATTACCTCAAGCGCATCGCGAATACCTGCAAGCCTACGCCGATGGTGTCAATGGCTATTTGGTGGAAAACCCGAATTTACCTTTCGAATTCGGTGTATTGGGTTATCGGCCCGAGCCCTGGCTACCAGAGCATAGTTTGTTGATCGTACTCGGAATGTTCGACAATCTGACCGCCTGGGTAGAACGTGGCGAACGGATGATGAGCGTAATGGAAGCCA
>NZ_JBYMAP010000449.1:0-1606 GCF_057766305.1 Methylomonas sp. BG-2
GGCTTCAACGAGGTTCCCGGACGTATACAATTCAACTGCATCATCAAAACTGTCCTTCGCTCCTTCTGGAAAGTTATGACGAAAAACCCATGTGTTTGGTGATTCTTCAATAAGCTTTATCATGACTTTATGAATGCGAGCGCTGGCAAAAATGTAGCTGATGTAAAAAGCGACGTACTTTAACCGTTTGTCATCTGTCACACCAGCACAGTTGCAAACATGCCTCTTATTCAGGTTCTACGAACCAAATCCATTCGGATTTTTTCAATATTGGTGTCATTAGTTTTTCACTAATTTGGGACACTTTTCACTTTTTGTGGCCACCGACATTTCTTGTCATTTCAAATTAACCCCAAATTCATCAAATGCAATTATGCATGGCAAACATGTATTTATTCGTTGTTGCTTTGCGTTTTAATTGCTTCTAGTCTGCCCTACAATGCATTTGAAAGGTCTCAGATAGGGAAAACATCAAAAAGCCAGTGTGGTTGCGTTTAGTTCGAACGACTCGGAGACACCAATAAGCATCTGGAGGAAAACAATGAAAAACCTAATATTTTGGCTGGCACTACTTGCTTCTGCGCCACTTTTGGCCGATGGCGATCACCACGTTACAGGCATCGGGCAGGAAAAACTGGGTACGGCGAACTTTGCCGTTTCCTGTTCACCGGCAGCGCAGTTAGAGTTTAATCGCGCGGTCGCGATGCTACACTCGTTTTGGTACGACGAAGCCAAGAAAACCTTTGCTCACATCGCCGAACTCGATTCCGATTGTGTTATGGCGCACTGGGGCATTGCAATGAGCCTATACCGCCAGTTATGGGCAACACCGCCCACCCAGGCGGAATTACAAGAAGGACGTGAGGCGTTAACGCGGGCACAAGCTTTGCCGGTGAAGACCGACCGCGAAAGCCTGTACCTGGATGCTGTCGCCCAACTGTACCGATCAGAAGATGCGGACTATGGTCGGCGCAAACAAGCTTACACGCAAGCTATGGCAAAGGTGCAAGCGCAGTTCCCTGACGATCCTGAAGCCAATGTGTTCTATGCCTTAGCCTTGATTTCCACAACCGATCCTCATGACAAGAGTTATGCACAACCCAGAATGGCATTGACGCTCTTACAAAAGGTATTGAACCAAATTCCTGACCATCCCGGCGTAGCCCATTATATTATTCACGCCAGTGACAACCCCGATTTGGCCACACAGGGTTTGGCGGCTGCGCGCGCCTACGCACACATTGCCCCCGCAGTACCCCATGCACTGCATATGCCCTCGCATATTTTCATTCGATTGGGCTTATGGGAAGACGCGGCGGCGTCAAATCTGGCCGCCTATCTCGCGGCCAAAGACTACGCCAAGGATAACTTTCCAGGCAAGGTGTGGGACCAAGAACTTCATTTCATGGATTACTTGCTGTACGCCTATCTACAAGACGGCCAGAACGACAAGGCACAAGCGTTGTGGAAAGAAGTAGCCAAGATTAAAAAGACCCACCCTGAAAATTCGACGTCCGCCTACGCTTTAGCTGCAATACCGGCTCGTTATTTCGTCGAGCGTCACGCATGGACAGAAGCGGCCAAACTCTCAGTGCAGCCTCGCGAT
>NZ_JBYMAP010000450.1:0-1600 GCF_057766305.1 Methylomonas sp. BG-2
GCATTGCCGTATTCGATCAATCGGTTTTTAATACGCTAAACCGCATTGCATTGGATATAACGTTAAAGCCAGCCAATCCAACGAAGACAACACTGTCAGCCCTGGGCACTCCAATCCTTCAACGAGTCTCCGCCATCAAATCCCTCGCCATATCCCCCAACTTCTTCAAGGCCTTTTCCACTCTGTCGTTCCACGGCACCGCACAACTCAAGCGGATGTAATTGCCGTATTTCTTTTGCGTGGCAGAGAACAAGGGGCCGGGGGCGATGATGATGTTTTCCTGGCTGGCACGGTGATGCAGAGCCATCGCGTCGATACCCGCCGGCAACTCCACCCACAACGCGAAGCCTCCTTCAGGTTGGGTGACGCGCGTGCCTTCTGGGAATAACAGGCTGACGGCCTTGACCGCCTGCGCCACGTTGCGGGCGCATTCTTGTCGCACCTGGCGCAGATAGCGGTCGTAACCGCCCTGCTCCAGCATGTGGGCGACGATCAACTGGTTCAGCGTCGGCACGGCCTGATGCATCATGTATTTCAGATTTTCGACTTTCTCCATGTAGCGGCCCGGCACCAGCCAGCCGACTCGAATGCCCGGCGATAAAGTTTTGGCGAAAGAGTTGCAATACAACACCTGGCCGTTGCGGCTCCAGGATTTGCAGACCGAAGGCCGACGTAATCCGAAGCCCAGGTCGCCGTATACGTCATCCTCGACCAACGGAATCTCGTGCTTTTCCAGCAAGGCCACCAGTGCCGCCTTGCGCTCGTCGCTCATGCAGGAACCGAGCGGATTGTTGTAGTTGGAAACGATCAGACAGGCCTTGATCGGCCATTGTTCGATGGCCATTTGCAAGGCATCCAGCGAAAGACCGTCGCGCGGATGAGTCGGAATTTCCAGTGCCTCCATGCCGCAGGATTCGATGACCTGCAGCAGGCCGTAAAAGGTCGGCGATTCGATGGCGATCAAATCGCCGGGCTGGCAGACCGCCATCAGCGCCAGCCGCACCGCTTCGCGGGCACCGTGCGTGACGACGATGTCTTCCGGGCTATCGACGCAATGCAATTCCACCATGCGCTTGGCGATTTGCCGGCGCAATTCCTGGTTGCCGAGTAATTCGTCTGCGTCGAAACAGCGCTTGCCGAAAGTCCGCGACACCTTGCCGGTGGCTAGTTGCAGTGCATGAGTCGGCAAAAAATCGGCATGCGGCACCGACGAGCCTAGATTGATTTGATGCGGATCCTTGGCGGCACGCAGGATTTGCCGTGTCAGCGATTGGCCGGTGACCTTAGCCGGCGTTACTGGCGCGTTGGAGATTTCGGGTTCGACGATGGACTGCCGGCGAAAACCGCTGACATAGTACCCGGAGCGAAGACGCGCCTGGATGCGGCCACTGTCTTCCAACATACGGTAGGCTTCCAACGCGGTGGAGATGCTGACATTCAATTGCTGGCTCAGCCGCCGGACACCGGGCAGCTTTTCACCGGGCTTGTAGACGCCCTGCTCGATATGCGCGATCACCGTTTCCGCGACGGTTTCGTATAAGTGTTTCATGTGTTTGTCCATGTTAATCGATGCGTTTGAGCCGGGCATTAGCTGGCTTTG
>NZ_JBYMAP010000451.1:0-1556 GCF_057766305.1 Methylomonas sp. BG-2
CTCGCGCGGCACGACCTTCCAATATAATTTTGCTTGCCACCTGACGCCCGACGATCCGCTCGATACGTTCAATGTTGCCAAACCCACCGGCGCGACCGGCGACGTCACGCCCGATGTGATGGGGGCGGATGACAATACCGTGCCGAATACCACGCCGATCGACTACACCCAATTCAGCGTCCGCAGAACCATCGCCGGCCACATCATCGGCACGCCGGTGACCTTGAAACTGTACCAGGCCTTGCAATTGGCCGGCATCGTCAGCGGCACCCTACCCAGCGACTGCGGCCTGGCCGGCCAGGGCATCACGCCGGTCAGCTCGAACGCCTCAGGCGAAAACGCCGCTTGCCAACCCAGCCTGACCAAATCACAGCTAGCCAGTATCTTTAGCGGCGCGGTCGGGGACTGGACCGCGCTCAAGGTGAAATTGCCGGCCACGCCGACCACCGGCTTTACGCCAACCGATACCGATCCGGCGCCGGACAACACCGATAGCGTGATCGATTTGGCGGAGCTGGTCGCGCAAGCCAAGGCCGCCGGATTTACCGGCACCGGCACCGGCAATACCAAACTGGACGTCCCGCTGGACACCACGGTGCATGTTTGCCGCCGCGAAAACGGCGCCGGCCAGCAAGTAGCGGTATTGGCCAATATCCTGCAATACCCCTGCCTGGGAGGATCAGGACCGGTGATTGCAGATGTCGGTTCGTCCAACGCCGACTTTATGTACGCGACCAGCCTGGGCGCGGTGGACAATTGCTTGGCCGACTTGAACAACGGTACCAACAACTATTTCAGTACCACGGCAACGCCCAGACATAATCCAGCGCCGTATAACGACTATCGCGATATTCCGCATAACGTCGCGCACGGCAACCAATGGGGGATCAGTATCCAAACCACCGAGCGTAATGCGACGCGCGGCGCCAATTACCGCTTCATCAAAATCGACGGCGCATCGCCGACCGGCAAGGAAGTGGCGCAAAACCGCTACCCCTTGGTCGGCGAGTACACCTTCTCATGGAAGCAGGCCAACAACGTTACCAATTTAGGTTCAGCCAAGGGCGGCGACGTTCAGAAGTTGCAAAACGCGCTGGTCAAGGTCGGTCAGTTGGCGTCCACCGTTGCCGCGCGTAATACCAGCTTGAGCAATCACGGCTTTGGTCAAGCCGGCTACATCGCGTTGAGCGCCAACGTGGCGCCGCCGGCCGGTTGGAACCCGGCCAATCCGGTAACGCCCTACGTACGCCAAACCAACGGTCAGCCGGACGCTTGCGCGTTACCCGTACTGAACACGGCGTATGACCAGCTTTCACTGCCGACTCCGTAACCCTTCCCACGCCGCGACCAAATAGGACGTCGGCCGCGGCATCTCCAGCGACCCGTGCAACGGCAGAAATTTCATTTCCCCGACCCGAACACGCTAGCGTTAACAAATCAGGATCTTCGAGCCGCTGTCCACAAGGAACCGGATACGCTTGGACCGCACACGGATGTGCACCCCTTTCGCCGATCCGGGGTTTGACGACGCCGGCTTCGGCGCCCGATTCATTCCG
>NZ_JBYMAP010000452.1:0-1540 GCF_057766305.1 Methylomonas sp. BG-2
GTGCCATGGCCGTGACCAGCGGCACCAGCCTGGGCATGACCGCCGGCTCGGTCATCGAAGACAGCAGCGGTGGCGCGGGCAATCTCAGCGTTGACGCAGGCAGCGGCAACCTGACGCTGAGCGGTGGCGGCCGCATCAGCAAAACCGGCAGCGGCGGGCTGAGCGTGGACGTGCAAGCCGGCAACCTGCAAATCAGCGGAGCCGGCAGCGAAATCAGCGCCGATCAAAACGGCGCCAGCGACAGTATCCACGCCAGCGGCGCGATCCAAATCGACAGCGGCACCACGGCGCAAGCCGACAGCGTAACGGCCGGCACGACCTTAAGCAACGCCGGCACGCTCACCGGTTCCGCGACTGCCGGCACCAACTTGACCAATACCGGGACAATCACAGGTAGCGCCGTTGCGACGACTGGCTTATTAAGCAACCAAGGGGATATCGACGGGGATGCGACTGCAATCACCGGAGCGGTGAACAACGGGGTAGGGCACACGATTGGCGGCAACGCCAGCGCCGGGACCGTGCTGACCAACAGCGGCACCGTCAACGGCAACGCGACCGGTGGCACCTCGGCCGGTGGAGTTGCGGGCCTTGCCGCCGACGTCAACGGCAAGATTTACACCGTGGTCAACCAAAACGGCGGGACATTGGGCGATGCCGGCGGCGATACCGTCATCAGCCAGAACGGCACCGACATTCAAAACCTCGGCACGACCGGCGGCGCGGTGACGGCGGCGCGTTATCTGGACAACAGCGGCACGATCGGCGGCTTGGCGCGCGCCAACAACGGCGGCAGTCTCAGCGGCGTGGCCAGCCTGACCAATGCCGTGGGCGGCATCATCAATGGCGGAGCCCAAAGCCAAAATGCCACCGATCTAACCAACCAGGGCTCGATTACCGGCGCTGTCACGGCATCGCGAAACTTGAGCAACAACGGCACGATCACCGGCGACGCGACCGCTACCACCGGTACGCTAAGCAATGCGGCAAGCCAAACCATCACCGGCAACGCCAGCGCCGGCACCAGCTTGACCAACGACGGCAGCATCGGCGGTTCCGCCACCGCCGGCACCAACCTGACTAACAGCGCGACCGGCACCATCAACGGCAGCGCCGTGGCCAGCAGCGGCAACCTGCTCAACCAAGGCCTGATCGCGCTGAGCGGGTCCGCCAATCAAAGCGTGACGGCGGGCGGCACACTGACCCTGGACGGCAATGGCACCACGACCGGTGTAGTCACCGTCAACAAAACCAGCGGCACGGTCACCGTCTCGTCCGGCGGCGCGCTGAATCTGGGCAGCGTCGGCGTCGGCGCGATCCGCAAAACCGCCGGCAGCGGCGCCATGACCGTGACCAGCGGCACCAGCCTGGGCATGACCGCCGGCTCGGTCATCGAAGACAGTAGCGGTGGCACGGGCGATCTTAGCGTTGACGCGGGCAGCGGCGACCTGACGCTGAGCGGCGGCAGCCGCATCAGCAAAACCGGCAGCGGCGGGCTGAGCGTGGACGTGCAAGCCGGCAACCTGCAAATCAGCGGAGC
>NZ_JBYMAP010000453.1:0-1530 GCF_057766305.1 Methylomonas sp. BG-2
ATGGTGTAGTTGGCTCCCATTCCGTAGCAAATACAAAAGCACCTGCGATTATCGTAGGCAGAAAAGGCTCATATGGGAAAGTCGTTTGGGCGAAAAACGGCGGCTTTGTAATTGACACCGCTTATTCAATCGATGATGAAACTACCAACGAGAATCTACGCTGGGTTTATTTCATGCTCCAGCCTCTTGGTCTTGACTCCTTGTCGCAAGATACTGGTGTTCCTGGATTAGCAAGAGAAAAAGCATACTCAATACCGGTTTCCGTCCCACCAGCCGACGAACAACAAACCATCGCCACCTTCCTCGACCGCGAAACTGCCAAGATTGACGCGCTAATTGCCGAACAACAACGGCTGATCGAACTACTAAAGGAAAAGCGGCAGGCGGTGATTTCCCGCGCCGTCACCAAAGGCCTCACAAATTTGCCGGGAGCAAATTTGAACGCCGCCACCAGCGGCGGCCCGCAGGGCGAGCGAATGGAAAGCGCGAGTAGCCCCGATGTTCCGATGAAGGATTCCGGCATTGCATGGTTGGGTGAAGTGCCGGTGCATTGGGAAGTTATTCGCCTGTCCAATTTATTTAAATTAGTGAGTGACCAAGGGCAAACAGATTTACCGATTTTACGCGTATCCATTCACGATGGTGTTTCAGACCGCGAGTTTGATGAAAATGAAATGGAACGTAAGACTGTCAGAAGCGAAGACCGAACTAAGTATCAGGCAGTTGAACCCGGCGATCTGGTCTACAACATGATGCGTGCATGGCAAGGTGGATTTGGTGCTGTAAAAGTTTTAGGCATGGTTAGTCCTGCTTACGTTGTCGCCCGTCCGATAAAAAAATTTTTGACATCATTTATCGAATATCAGTTACGAACCCCTAATGCGATTGAAGAGATGCGCCGCTATTCGCAAGGAGTGACAGATTTTAGGTTACGTCTCTATTGGGAAGAATTCAAAACACTATATGTATCGATGCCCGATATTCAAGAGCAGAATATGATCATTTCATTTATTGAGCACGAAACCACCAAACTCGACACCCTCACTGCCGAAGCCCAACGCGCCATAGCCTTGCTGCAAGAACGCCGCACCGCCCTGATTTCCGCTGCCGTCACCGGCAAGATTGATGTGCGTGGTCTAGTCTCTTCGGCATTAGCGGAGGAAGCCGCCGCATGAGCAATCTGCACAGGGAAGTATTTGTAGGTCGGGTTAGGCGCAGCCGTAACCCGACGTTGTTCGACGTGGCTTGTCGGGTTACGCTTGCGCTAACCCGGCCTACTTTCCGCCGCCGCCACCGGCAAGATTGATGTAAGATCAGTTTCAATGCCCCCGGAGAATTGACCATGCCGGTGATTTCCATGTTCTACGGCATCATCGTCATGCTGTATTTCTTTGATGACGAACAACACAAACGGCCGCATATTCATGTCCGTTACCAGGGCCAGGAAGCATCGTTTGCCATCGACGATGGTGCCTGTCTGGCAGGCACATTTCCGCCGGCCAAATTACGCCTGGTTCAGGCCTGGATCGA
>NZ_JBYMAP010000454.1:0-1528 GCF_057766305.1 Methylomonas sp. BG-2
GTTTTATATTGATAATGCTAAAGTTCAACTTCCCAGCAAGAATATACAACTGTCATTACCTCTTAAAATATGGCGTAACCGAGCTAGAGGACTTAATCAACCGTATTGCCCTGATTTTTTATATGAAGGAAATATCTACGATACTAAGGCTATTGAAAGCTGGATCATGAATAAACTAGCGTAAGAGCCCGATCGGGATGGATCGGGTCTGGCGGACCAAGAGAAAAAACGTTCTGAAAGAATGATTGGGTGGATTCAAAACAGAAGTGCTACACCTCGATATTAATGAATAAGATTTGACTGTTGGGGAACTGTTGAGGAGAAATTCCCTGTAAAGGGTTCTAAGCTTCACCGCCTCGACCTCGACCATACAGGCGCGCAAGTGACAGGTTTAGGTCGCGCTTGAATCGTAATGAGGCCGAATCCTTATGCTCTTAGCCATGATGGCCAAGGCATTACGGCGTAACCGGCACCTGGGCGCGGGTCAGAAAATCGAGGTTACTGTGGTACACGATCAACAACAAGGCGTCGGCGTGTTCGTCCGTCAGTTTGCTTAAGAAAGCCTGCAAGCGAATTAAAGTAGCCGCTAACCTACGTTTTCGTACCTCTGAATTTATCAGGCTGGGTCGGCATGCAGATGAATGCCTAGTGCCTTTGTAACCTTGAGAATCGTATCGAAACTAGGGATATGCTCGCCGTCCAGGGATCGATACAGACTTTCGCGGGAAAGTCCGGTCTCTTTGGCAATCTGCGACATGCCACGCGCACGGGCAATATCGCCAAGCGCTTTGGCTATGAAGGCCGCATCGCCATCGGCTTCCTCGATGCAGGCATCCAGATAGGCCGCCATTTCTTCGGTGGTTCTCAAGTGCTCCGCTACATCGTAGCGACTGATGATAGTTTTTGTCATTGCGTTATCCTACAGGTTACGGGCAAGACCTTGGGCGGTTTTAACATCGGCATCCTGAGTGCTTTTATCGCCACCGGCCAATAAAATGATGATTTCGTTGCCGCGTCGAGTGAAATACACCCGATAACCGGGGCCATAGTCGATGCGCATTTCTGATACACCTTCGCCTACCGACTTCACGTCACCCGGATTGCCGGCAGCTAGACGTTCGACCCTGGCCAAAACTCGTGCACGAGCACGAATGTCACGAAGATTGTCCAGCCATCGGGCATAAACATCGGTTTTCTTTATATCGACCATGTTTTAAGTGTAGCCTATAGGCTACATTTGTCAATAGACTGACTACGGGCCAAACGTAAGGGCTCGTGTTGAAATGGATAATAGCGGGGTGGATTATGTGCCAGATAATATGGCGAATTGAATGCTAGGGAACCTCTGAAAAACTGCCGTTTTGAACGACAGTAATTTCTAAGATAGGTCAAAGATTTCAATAATCGACCGTTTTTTCATCAAAACAGCTGGATTTTCTCGAAAACAAGCCCTTTTCCGGGCCCATTTTCAAATTTCAGACGCAATGAGGCGGCGACGTTCATATGCATCACCGCGCAGCACATTCGC
>NZ_JBYMAP010000455.1:0-1526 GCF_057766305.1 Methylomonas sp. BG-2
CCTTCTACACGGCGGTCGCCAGCAATGACAGCGCAAAACAGCTCATGCAACACGATCAGTTAAGGGAATTGGCGGTTGTTTTGACGCAAAAAGTGAAAGAGAATGCCTCAATTGATTGGACGATCAAGGAAAGCGTTAGGGCGAAATTGAAGGTCATCATCAAGCGACTTTTGCGGCAATACGGCTATCCGCCGGACATGCAGTTATTGGCAACTGAAACGGTTCTCAAACAGGCTGAAATGATTGCCAATGAAATAGCCGCTTAATTTAATAGATGGCCTGCAGCTAGTGTCCACTTATAATCAGGTGGACACTTATGAAGGAGCACACTACTCGCCGCTTATCGCGCCCATTGATTGCAGGACACGGGCAAGATGGCCGATGTCTTTATGATCTGGAAGCTAAACGGGAGTTGGTCCGAATCTGGATGACCGTAAGGATTCTTACGAAAATGGGAAATAGCGGCTAAGCTAATTCCATTTTGTCTTCGTTCCTCACGAGTTCAAGCTGCACGTCATAATCTATCGGCCCAGCCTCGCTATCCCGTAACTCATACATACCGAATCGACTGGGGTGCTGCCGATACGGACTCAACGCCCGCAAAATGTCTGGCGTCAATGCCATGCCATCATCTTGCATTTCCTTCAGCGCCTCCGTCATGCTCTTACAATTGTGGAAGATCAGCAGATTGGCGATCAGATGATTATATTTGATGACTTTCAGTTGCTCGTCCCGTACATTTTCCTGAATCAAGTCAGAAGCAAAGTAGACCCACTGGGCGAACTTGTTAAAACTCTCGCATCGATTCGTTGCGCTCTGAATGAGGCGTCGCAACTCTTCGCTATTCACGTATTCCAGAAGAAAGCAGGTTCGGACAACCCGACCCAGTTCCCGAAATGCGTAATATAATTTGTTTTTCCGACTGGCAGTGCCGAGCTTACGCAGGATCGTCGAAGGTGCGATGCGGCCAGCCTTGATCGACAGCGCAATCTGTAACATATCCGGTAGATGCCGGGCAATCAACTCCCAATTGATATTGTCCTTGGTGAATAACTCGTCAATATGGTTGTAACTTGCTTCTGATGTGGGCTTGTAGCACTTCAAATCTTTCCAGTTTCGGATACGCGGCATCAATTTGATGCCCAACAGATAAGCAAGACCGAATACTGGCGTACTTTGCGCCTGTGTATCGCCATGCAGCGTATCCGGTTGGATGTCGGATTTGTTTTTGGTCAGTCCGTCAAGAATATAGATCGCCTCCCAAACGCCGCAAGGGATAAAATGGGAAAACAGGGCAATGTAAGTGTCACTGACATGGTAGTAAGCGACACCACCCCAGCTACCGTAGCGGATGTGGTACTCCGACAGCAGATTGTTCTCGTAGAGATCCCACTTGGTGCCGTCGGCACCAGCACGCTTTGCATCTCCCCAAAGCTTGGGTAGCCAGAAGCGATTATAGGCATTGATCACTTCACATATCGTTGCTTCGAGTTTTTCTGTCGTCACATGCCGTTGATTGACGAATG
>NZ_JBYMAP010000456.1:0-1520 GCF_057766305.1 Methylomonas sp. BG-2
AAAAGACTTGATCGACAGCGTCGAGTTTTATCTGAATAACCGGGCTGCTCGCACGGAAATCGCCGACAAGGCTTATCGAAAAACCGTGCGCTTGTTTTCCTATCGAAGTATCGCGGAACGTATACGAGATTCCGTGGCGCTGCGTTTGTCCGAGCCTGTTTAATCGCCTAAAATAGGAATAACCATGTTACTGAGTCGGACCGATTTCAAGCAAATGTTGGGTATCAGTGACTTACCCAGTCTGCATTTGGAAGTGTCGTTGGGCTGTAATATCAGTTGCGCGATGTGTACGTTTCACGATGGCCTAAAGAAATTCCAGTGGATGCCCGCCGAGCGACTGAAAACGGTAAAGCAAGGTTTTGATCGCTTTGGCCAAGTACATATTGGCGACGGCAGCGAACCGCTGATCAACCACGATATTTTCGAAATTATCCAATATTTACGGACGCACAATATTGCGGTATCGCTACAAACTAATGCCAAACTCATTCGTAATGCCGGTGACGCCGAAAACTTGGTGAGGTCCGGTTTAACCTTGTTGTCGATTTCGTTGGATGGTGTCACCGATTTCACCGTCAAAAAAATCCGCGGCGGCTTGGGATTCTCGGAGATCGCCAGAGCCATTGATTTAATCAACGACGCCAAGCATCGCTTGGGCTCGGACACGCCCTATCTGGCGTCGAACGCGGTCGCGATGCGTTGCAATCTCGACGAGCTTCCCCAACTTGCGACCTATTTGTTAGATCAACAATTTCGTAGTTTCAGAGTCGGTTTTCTGGAATTGCGTAAACCCAACGATCAATTGGTCGGCGAATTGTTAATCTACGATAAATTGAAAGCGTTACAAGTGGTCAGCGATATTAAATCGATTATTGCAACTCACCAAAACAGTATGAGTTTTAATGACGGCTTGTTCGACGCCAGCAACGGCCAGCGCCGTCGAGATACTTGTACCGGCTATAAGGACCGGTTTTATGTCGATTGGTCGGGCGCGATGACAACCTGCTACGGAAAGAAATATTTGGGAAATATTTTCGAACAAGGCTTAAGCGCCTTGATTCAGTCCGAGGATTATGATGCTTACGTCAGAGAAGTAACAACGCCGGATAACTCGACCTGCGCGTTGTGCCGGTTTTGCGAGGTGATGAGCTTCGATCGGATATTCGATCATTTCGGACGCCGGGCGGTGGAGTATTATTCGATGGACGCAATTACGCAATCGATCGAATATGCAAATCAAGGCGGCGAGGTTAGGGAATTTTGGCGGACGCTGACCGCAACGGCTTAAACCTTGCGGTAGTCATGGGCGGCTATTGTTGAAACCGATTTCGATATTTCTGCCTAGAAATAATGCCTTTTATCATAGGTTGTTCTTGCATTTGTCCAAGGCCTTCGCCGAGGCCGGATTCCGCGTTAGCGGATTATGCGAATTTCTCGATAATCAGCGGATGCGGGATTGGGTGAAGCTGCACAGACCGGTATTGATATTCGAGATGAATCGGGTCAAAAACGAAATTCCG
>NZ_JBYMAP010000457.1:0-1511 GCF_057766305.1 Methylomonas sp. BG-2
TTCTTTCGATCGCTCGGAGCGGCGATTATAGCAAAGCTGCTAGAATGCCCGGCATGCTTGACATTGCGGAGGGATCGATGAAAAAAGTCTTGGTTTCGGACAAATTGGCCGAAGAAGGTATTAACTTTCTGGCGGCGCAACCGGATTTACAACTTCGGATTCAAACAGGATTGTCCGAGGACGGGCTTTGCGAATTGATTGCGGATTACGATGCTCTGCTGATTCGTAGCGAGACCCTGGTCAGCGCTAAAGTGCTTGCCTCCGCGAAAAATTTAAAAATTATCGGTCGGGCCGGGATCGGCGTTGACAACGTCGATCTTAATGCCGCGACGGAGCGTGGCATTATCGTAATGAATACCCCCGATGCCAATGCCACGACGACGGCGGAGCTCGCCATTGCGCACATGCTATCGCTCAGCCGGAATTTGCCGGCCGCCAACCAATCGGTGCGTACCGGGAAATGGGAAAGGTCCAAGTTAATGGGGAGCGAGATCGCCCATAAGACGTTGGCAATTCTCGGGTTTGGCACGATAGGACGCATTGTCGCATCGCGAGGGCATGGATTAGGGATGCGAGTCATTGCTCATGATCCGTTCGTGGCGCCTGAAATATTTAGTAAGTACGGTGTCGAGATGGTGGATTTCGAAGGCTTGGTTCGGCACGCCGACTACTTGACCCTGCATTGTCCTTTGCTGGAAAAAACCCGACATGTGATTGGGCGGGATCAATTTTCGGTGATGAAAAAAAGTGCGCGTTTGATCAATTGCGCGCGGGGCGGTCTTGTGGATGAGCAGGCGCTATTTGAGGCGTTGCATTCCGGAAGCTTGGCGGGTGCGGCCTTGGATGTTTTCGAGCAAGAGCCGCCGCAGCGGCATCCTTTGTTTGAATTGGACAACGTCGTTTTTACCCCGCATCTCGGCGCCTCGACCAAGGAAGCGCAAACAGCGGTCAGTGTTGAAATCGCTAGGCAAGTGACCCAATATTTGCAAACCGGCGAAGCCATCAATGCGCTGAATCTGGACAGAGTGTCCAGCGAGGAATTGAATTTGGCTCAACCCTTTATGCGCTTAGCGAATATACTCGGCAAAGTGCTAGCCGAGTTGATCGATCAGCCGATCGAGCGCTTGGAAGTGGCGTTGTTTGGCAAGGCCGCGGAAGCCAAGATTCGGCCGATTTCGGCCGAGGCGCTGATTGGTTTGTTGGCAGGCCAGCTGTCTTCGCCGGTGAATCGGGTGAATGTAGAGCGGATCGCCAAGCGGCAAGGTATCGCTTTGTTGGAATCTCAAAGCGACTTGTCGGAAGGATACCAATCGTTGATTCGGATTGTCGGTCATTGTGGCGATCATTCGGTGGCCCTAGCTGGTACGCTGCTTGGAGACCAGCATCCGCGGTTAGTCGGTCTGAATCATTTCGAAATCGAAGTGGTCCCGGAAGGTGTGCTGCTGATCACTCGCCATCACGACCGGCCGGGTGTTATCGCCGCGATTAGCTCGATACTGGGCTCGGCCGGT
>NZ_JBYMAP010000458.1:0-1510 GCF_057766305.1 Methylomonas sp. BG-2
ACCAACTTTGCGGCGCTGTACGACCGTATGCTCGCCCAAACGGGGGATGGCGGCATCAAGCTGGGCACAACGCCGACCCTGCTAGTGTGCGGTCCTACCAACCGCGTCGCGGCTGAAAACCTGCTGACCAAACGCACCTTGGCGACTGGCGAAGACAACATCAACTACAAAAAAGTCGAATTGCTGGTCACCCCTTGGGTGCAATAACCCCGGCCGGCTAACCCTTTAGGAGACTGACATGTCCAAACTGTATGCCCGCGTAGCCCTGCGCACTGATCTTGAAAAACGCGACCGCGCCGGCCTGCGCTTTACCCGCAACTGGCTGGAATTGACCGACATTGACGACGCCACGCTGGCGGCGTTGGAAGAAGACCCGTATTTGGAAGTGAGCGACTCGCCGACCGTATTGGTGGAAGTCGCCGCCACCACCCAAGCCGGCGCGATTGAAACCGCCGGCGCCGACACGAATAACCCTGTGAAGAGCGAAGCAAATGAGGGATCGACTGGGGCGATAGCGGCGGAAGGAACCGATACCGGTACCGCCTCCCCGGTGGCTAATACGGCCGACGCTGACACGGGCAACGAAAAACCAACCGAAAGAGGTCCGGAGGCCGACGGGTCCGAGGGCCTCGCTACCACCGACGAAATTAAAACGGGCGATGCCGCCCCGGCGGCGGATGCCGCTGACACTGGAGCGGATGGCACCGCTGCCACGGATGGCGAACAACCTGCGACCGACAGCGCCGATCCGCGCGAAGACGCGATCAAGGCCGGCATTGTGAAGTTGGACCCAAACAATCCGGAACATTGGCTAAAAGACGGCCGGCCCAGCACGATTGCATTACGCGATGTCGCTGGCGTAGCGATCTCATCCGCTGAGCGCGATGCGGTCTGGGACAAACTCCAAGCCGCCGTTGAGCGCGAAGAGGTCTTTTCCGAAGTTCAATCCGCCCGGAGCGCCGGCTAATGCCCTTCGCCACCCGCGCCGATCTGCTGGCCCGCACCAACGCCCGCCGCCTCGCGCAACTGGCGGTACCGGCTGACATGGTCATGCCGCCCGAGGCCGCGTTACGCGTTGCCATCGGCGGCGGTAGCCTGGCCGGCTACAGCGCGGACGAACAAACCGCGCTGGCCGGCGCGCTGGCTGCGATCGACACATGCCTGGCCGATGCCGATGCATTGATCCTCAGCTACGGCATTCCGGACACGGTGCAAACCACGCTGATCGCCCGGCTGTCGTCCACTGTTGCGCTCTACTATCTGCACGGCGCCGAGCGGATGACCGACGATGCCGCCAAAGCGTATCAAGGCGTCATGGATACGCTGAATGCTCATGCTGCCGGCCGATTGAGTTTGATACCGCCCGAGCCGCCGTTACCGACGGACCCCGTGATCTCCGACGACCTGGTGCAGTTCGAAAGCTCGGCCCGCCGCTACGGCAGCACGTCCACCGTAGTCGAGGATTGGTAATGCCTGCATTGAGCCTGTCGAAATGATTTCGCTGACACCC
>NZ_JBYMAP010000459.1:0-1509 GCF_057766305.1 Methylomonas sp. BG-2
AATGCCTGCTTTTTATCATCAGGAAGGTTGTCAACTACATTTGCATCAGCAAAACAGACTAAATCAATATCATTTGGATCTAGTTTATTCGATGTAAAACTACCGTCAATTAACTGTTCTATATCTATAGAAATTGCTTCGAGTTCAGATCGGTGCCGTTCATACCCTTCAAAAATTACCGAACGTGTTTTAGATGATGGAAAAGTATCTACCAGTTTTGTTCGGATTTCCTCTGAGGTCATATCGTAAATACCGGCTGGCAGATATCCTTCGTCATTAAACATAAAATTTCCAACTATGAGTTTTATTTTTTAGGATAAGTGTAGCACTATAGCTCGTAGGATGGGTAGAGGCGCTAGCCAAAACCCATCAAAAACACCATCGATTACGCCAAATCCAAGTCAGGATATATGCCGCCCGCCCAATTTTCCGGGAGAATGCCGCTTTTGACGAAATCATGAAATGAAGAATATCGCCAATCAGCAACACAACGGACATAGCCGTGTTTTACTGGATTGTAATGAATATAGTCGACATGCCTGACGAAGTCGTCCTCGTTTCTAATTCGATGCTCCCAAAACCGTCTTTGCCAGATACCGCGCTCCTGCTTTCGTTCACGGCTCTTGGAAATTCGCTCGCCTTTTTCGACCTGTCTAGTGAAGTGGGTCTTAATGAGCCGCCAGCGACAACTAAAATCATTGTCACCCTCCGGCAACGTCCAAATGGTATGGAGATGTTCCGGTAACACAACCATCGCGTCGATATTAAACGGGTGTTGATGTTTTACGTTACGAAAAGACTTCGGGGAGTCGCTATTTTTGCGAAAGATTTTTAGGAGCATCCTAGCTCCAAAAATCAGGAAAAATTACGCGACCGCTTATGCCTTCGGCGGCCCCGATTCGTCCGCGTCACCTCGTTTCGACCCAACGAGGGGTCGAAACATTGGCTCTCGCATGACTTGACGGCGTTTCGCGATGCCTTGCAGGTTTTCTCCGCTTCGCTACGAAAACCCGCCCGGCGCTACGCCTATCGGGGACTAAAAATCTTCACTTCGCTGCGGCTCCGTTTCCAAGATTTTCAGCGCGCGAAGCAGTTCAATCCTGTCGGTCAGCAAAGTCCGATTTCGTTCCGCCAAATTGACGGTGAAAAAATAACTACTGCCTTTGAGGCGATGTCGGCGATATTCCGTCGTATCTCATTTGTCAGCGTTTCGTTTGATGGGTTTCGCTTCGCTCTACCCATCCTACTGTCGGCAATTGGCGCCCCCCCCCCCTGATTATTGGATAACTCTTGTCGGTTGTCTCCTCTGGGCCGATCTCGCTCACTGCCCCCGCGCCGATGCCACTTCGAAACGCCAACACGATCTATCAAACATGGACGAACCCAACCTGCGTCGTAACCTATCGATCATGGCATTTGCAAACGCGGGCGTTGTTGGCGTGATGGAAGACGGCTCGCCGGTCTGGCAGGCTCTTGCTCGACCCTGCTTGGTACTGACGAATCGCAGCG
>NZ_JBYMAP010000460.1:0-1479 GCF_057766305.1 Methylomonas sp. BG-2
TTCATCAGTTGTCGCATGGTCATCATGATGGGTTCCAAATTTCTGACCATTTCGACATCGGCGCGGTACTCGTCAAGATCGAATGCGCGCGATAGTATGCCTTCATTTTGCGTCGCCAGTGCCAAGCCCTGATCGACGAAGGCTCGACTCTTGTTGCCCATTTTGGGCAGCCCTTTTCTATCTTCTACCGACAAGTCGATTAAAAACGGTAGCTGTGCCTGAATGTCGCTGACCAGTTTTAATACGGTGTCTTGTTGCTCTGGGAGTAGTTTTCCTTTAATCAATTCGCTGGACATCATGACCTCCGAAGTTGGAAAGATTTTGGCGTTTGCAGTTTTGAAGCGAGCTTAGGAAAAAGATGGGCGTTAGTGGTTTTGGACAAGGAACGCCTCGAAACGATGGTGGGCATCGTTTGGAATTAATGAAATCCTTAGGCTCGGCGCGGAGTATAGTGGAGAAATGACAAACATCAGGCAAACGCGAAAAATAATTCGACAAGACCGAGAGTGGTTTGCTGCAAATGATTTGTACCGATCGCGGGTTGGCGTTTTCGGTCTGTAATACCAGGCTTACTTGAATGTACTTTGGTCTAATGTTGCTTACGTTACCGACTCCGTAAACTGTGGCCCAAGTTTAATCATTCAGGAGTCAAACCTCATGCAAGTCGTAAAATCACTTTTTCTGGCCGGCGTTGTTGTACTGTCCGCATCCAGCGTATCGGCGGTCCAAGCGAGTACCGTATTAACACCGGCCTCGGCAACCGTGATCAGCAATTCGGTTGCGGACGGTTCGTTTCAGGACGTATACAGCTTTGTGATCGACAATGCCTATAGCGCATACAATTTATCCGGCGCTTTGAGTTTCCAATCCATTCAAACCGTGGTCAGCCTGACCAGCGATTTTAGTTCGCCGTTGGTGACCAGTACCAACGGCATCGCCAGTGCTAGCGTCGAGCTGCTGGATTCGGCGGCGGCAGTTGTTGCGACCGGCTCCTTGAGCTCGTTCTTGAGCCCGTCCGCACCGACATTGGTTTCCTTGCCGATTCCCGGTTTCCCGTCGTTCTATCAAGCGTTGCTGACCACGTTCAATACCATCACGTTGAACAACGTTCCGGTACTCGGTGCCGGCAATTATTTCTTGAAGGTGCAAGGCTTGGCGTCTAACGGTGGTACTTATACTGGTGGCTTGAGCGTTTCGCCCATCGTGCCTGCCGCAGTACCTCTGCCCGGCGCCGTTTGGTTGTTCCTGACCGGTTTGCTGGGTGTTTTGGGTCTGGAACGCCGCCGCTTGATGAAAGCCTAGGCTTACGCATTTTGCTACACCGAAAGCCGGCTTTAAAGCCGGCTTTTTTATGCGCGGCATATTGTCGCGGTGTTGACTGTGAGGGGTTTCTGTGTCGCTTGATGCGACCGATGGGGGTTCTATTTTTACCGATCCGGCATGTGGTGTCGGCAAGAGTTGGATTTGATTAAAACGCTC
>NZ_JBYMAP010000461.1:0-1478 GCF_057766305.1 Methylomonas sp. BG-2
CGAAAGTCATTTGGAAGCATCGCCTGTGCCGTTGCCGGCGGCGGCTTGGTCGTTTCTGGCTGGCTTGCTGGGGTTTCTCGGCGTCAAAAAACGCCGATCCGAACCCTTGGCGGCGAAGAGAAATGCCGATAGCAGCTGGCGCAATTCTTTAACATTCATGAGCCGGACTTGATATAAAGATACGGGATGGGCTTGCTTGTCGCTTGGCCTTGGCAAATTTTCAGGGCTTAAGTGGGGCGGGCAAATTTGAATAGACAAGAAGTGTGTTAAATGACGCTATCCATGAGTTATTTAACACAGTTTAATTGGGCTTGCCGTTGCGGCGCCTGAGTTGTCTGGAGGTAATCTTTGGCCTGTTAGTTGCTTTAGTTTCGGGACTGGGTTGCTTTCGTCCATGCTTCCAAGAATCGTTGAAAATTAATCCTTCATTGGAGAACACATGAAAAACAAAATCTTTTACAAATCGAATGCTCAATCGGCATCTAAATTGGGTCTTGGGGTTGCGCTGGCGCTGGCGGGCATGGCTCAACAGGCTCAAGCGCACGTTGAGTATTACGACCTTAACCAAGGCGCGCAGATTGGTGACTTAACAACCGCCGGTAAAGCGGCTTCCACCGCGCAGTACGGCGAAACGCCGGCGGCGGTGTTGGCTTTGGCGGGTTCCGGTTTGACCGCCTCTCAGCGCGCGGCCAACGGGATAGGCGCGGCGATCAACGTGCAAAGTGATCGCCCTTTGAATGACCCCAATTTGTGGAATTCGACTTATCAGTCCTATACCGGGGTGGGCTCCTTTTCCAATGTCAACTACAGCTCCGCCGCGAGCAGCGCGACTGTCGATGTCAATGATGTAACCGATTGGGGTTGGGGTGACGGTACCCATGCTTTATTGGGCGATAGTCATAAGGTCGACTTTTTTAACTTCCGTTTGGACCAGACCTCGACAGTCACCATCAAGTGGAATGTGGATAGCGACGGCACCTATATCGACTCCGCGTTCACATTGTATGGTGGTGTGATGAATTACCAAAGTCATGATGACGCCAACGAAAAAGCCAATCCTTCAGTGGTCCCCGCAGGCAAGGTTCAGGGCGTGTTGGATTCGTTGACCGCGCCGGTCGATGCTCAAGGGATAGCGTCGTCTTTCCGCGATACCAGCAAGGCTGGCAGTCCGGGAACCTATGTCGGGCAGTTTAATGCCTTGGCAAACTGGGGGCAGTCCAACGTGTCCGGCAACTGGGGGAACATCGCCTATATCGCCGGGGTGAATGCTAACGCCAATGCGGAAGTTGCCGCCAATGGCTTTAGCGCTAACGCCGAGGATACATTGGAAACCTTGGTGATTACGCTGACGGCCGGTAATTACACGATTGCGGCATCCGGTGCGCTGGGCGCAATCGCCAATGCGGCTTTGGGTACTCTGGGAGCGGTCGATTCATTCGGTCTGAGCAATATGCACGGCCGTCTTGAGTTTTCCGCGG
>NZ_JBYMAP010000462.1:0-1458 GCF_057766305.1 Methylomonas sp. BG-2
CCTATCGCTTTTCCCTGCTTGACGCGCGATAACGGTCGGACTAGCGCCTGGGAGTCGCCAGCCTAGCGACTGCCCAGGGTGCTGGGCCAACCGTGTCGGCCGGCCGGCGCGATACGCCAATCCCACTTACGAAATTTGACTGGAGTACCAAATCTAGGTTTGGTACTCCGCCGGGCTAGGTCGCGCCGAGCCGATTATCGTCCCGAATGGTTGAATTCCGAGCAGCGAGCGTTGAGTGAGTGACTAACAAGCAGCAGCGTGTTTTCTCGAAACGTAACCGCCGCCGCGAACACAGAAGCCTGTCCGGCCCGGAAAAACTAGCGCAAGTGTCTCGACGCATCGGCAAAACGGTGGACGTACAAAATGTTCAACTCACTGAGGTGCGGGGGCCCAGTCTAAACCCATCCGTACCAGTACAAATGTACTGTTGCATATCGAGCCGGATTGGCCGATCATCGTCAACGCAACGGTATCGATACCGGCGGTCGCCGGTACCGGACATCCGCTAGCCATCGCGCGAAACGACCGGCGTCCTTCGGTCCGCCATTCCAGTGAGGTTTAGCCATGCCTGCCACGAGAACCAGCATCAGTTTGCTCGGCTTTGTCGGCGGCGTTTTCGCCACCGTGTTGTTGACCAAGCTGGCCAGCTATCTGACACCTTACAAATTGTATTTTTCGTTTTCTTCCTTCATGTACAGCGAGAACAGCGTGTTTCGTTGGGAGTCGTTGACGATAAAGCTGGCCATTCCGAGTTTGGTGGGTTTTCTGCTGTTCTACTTGCCGTTCAAATGGATGCAAATGACCCGAGGTAGCCGGGTCAATTACCGAAACATCTACCGTTATTTGGCGCAACAAGCGGCATTGACCGCGCGTGCCGCCGGATTTTTCGCGGCGCTGTTACTGGCTTGGCCGTTCATTGTGTTTTGGGACGTGTTGCAAGTGCCGATTCTGCAGCATCTGCAATTTCAATTCGTCTGCGTTTATTTCCTGTACTTCGTGTCCTTCTCGTACTTTGCCGGGTTGGGGGTCGATCTGGCCAAGCTGTTATTGCGCGAGCAGTTGCCGCAACCGGCGACTCAAGCCGTGGCCGGAAACCTCGCTTGGCTGGAAACCGTTCGTACATCGTTAATGGGGATTGTCACCAGTGGGATCGCTACCTATTTCGCCGCAATGCTGGGCCGCGCTGCTTAAAAAAACCGGACGCGAATGGCTGCTGTTTGCCGGTTTGGGCGGACTGTTCGCCGTGGTGGCTTTTTTCGAACCGTTCAACACCGAAAAGCCTTTCTCTCACCAGACTCAGGATAAGGTGGTCCGTGACTACTTGAGCTTGCCGGAGCGCTTGGGTTACGCGATTTTGTTGCGGTCCGGTTATGCCAAGGCCCAACTGCGCGATCTTGACAGCGGCGAGATTGTGACGCAGGCGCAACAGAAAGACCGAACCAACGTCAAGTTGGAGCT
>NZ_JBYMAP010000463.1:0-1451 GCF_057766305.1 Methylomonas sp. BG-2
CAGTAAATACCCTGGCCTTTTTTGGCAACCAAATGGCACCAGTAATCCCACCTTAGGCACCATGCGCGGTAAGGCCGTGTTGTTGCAAAACTTTTCAGGCGCGTTAGTCGGTCTTTCCTACAGCACGATCAGCAATCAGGGTACGATTCAGGACAATTACAATTTGACGACAAATTGGGATTTATACGGAAAATGGGAGCAAGTCAAGGCACATTTTATGGCTGCTTCGACCGGCGATACCAATAAAATATACATTAACTATCTGAGCGGTTCGACCGGTGTATTTCCGTATTTTGTCGCTAGCGGCCACAGCTCGCATGAAACTAACGCGCCGCAACTGATGACCGGTTTGACCACACTGACCAGCCCGAATACCTATCCGGACTTCCCCAGAGTCAGCTGCTTTGGTAAATTGTGCTCCATCGCTTTCCTGGGTACCAATCAACTCAGCAGCAAATTCCTGGCGGATTTGGCTATCAATTACCAAACTATCAACCAATTATATAAAAACTTGAATATCAATCTCAAACTGACGAAACGGGTGGGTGTAGTCATGATGGACTTCCCCGGCAGAAGTCTGGTGAACAACATCATTGCAATGAACGAAGTACTGCTGAAAAAAACCAATTAGATCATTATATCCGGTCCGCCCCTCAATTTCTCTGTAAACAGTGAGTTCGAGGGGCGATTTTTATAAATTTAAGTTTGTAGATTTTCCGCCGGAACTTAAAACCGGCTGGTATTAATGAAAATGGCGACTTCCATGACTATTTAATGCGCTGTGGAAACTCCCTCGCATAATAGAGAGGACTAAGTGAGTAGAGTTAAATTAGGCATTCCGCCTTTAAATTCTCTAGACCACGCCTCTTTACGTCAAGCAGGGATAGTACCAAGTTGTTTCTGCCGGCTACCGAATCGCTACCGACTTTCTTCTATCAAACCCGAGGTGTTCCATGAAGGGCAATAACGCGGCATTTCGTCTCAATCCGGCAACTTATATGGGCCAGAAACTCATCTACAGCTATAACGCCGGAAAAACCATGGACGGTAAGGACAGTTTAACCGAAACAATCAATGCCAAGCATTTGGCCGGTCAATTTAGCGACAGCAAGCGAAAATGCCGAATTCCATTGGAGTTCGACTTAGTGCCTATCGCAAAGCATCCGACCGTGGTCGATTTAAAAATTCTCGGTGCCCAGGGCGCTTACGCTCAAACGTCGCGCAAAGGTGCGCCGATCGCCCCGGGTTGGATATCCGTCATCTAAGAATAACATGGAAAATTAAGCTTAAATTTATATTGATTTGATAGTTTTCGCGCCAACACGCATCAAATGTTTAGTATTTGATTTCGAGAGGTTGTCGTGAAAATGATTATTCAATCCAAAAAATCCAGTATTTTCAACACCGCTAGGCGCCTCAAAAACCGTGTTGTCAACGCCTTAATGTTGATA
>NZ_JBYMAP010000464.1:0-1445 GCF_057766305.1 Methylomonas sp. BG-2
CCGGCCTAGGCAGCTTTTTCAGACTGAAGAGCTTTTGATCGACTCTTCAGGCGGACTTGGCTTGTGTTAGCAGGCACAAGGCGGGGTGAGACCCTGGCGTTTAAGCCGCACAAGCGGCGTAAGTTATAGGTGGCGGTCGTCAGATTGAGCTGTAACACCGCACGCTCCAGTCCGATGCAGCGCAAGCCCTCGCCGCCCATCTGTTGTAGGCCGGCATAAACCTGTTCGATACGGGCACGGCTTTTGGTAATCCGCTGATTGCATCGCTGCTGAGAATTGGCCCCACCATTTTGAACAATCTTCCGCTCCATTGCTTTGTCCTAGCGGATGTTCAAAAGTAGCAGGGTTTTAACTTAACCGGTTGTTCAGTTTTTTGTGGCCGGTTCTGGCCGCGAACCGATTTTTCCGTGGGAGGCAAAGGTTTAGGCGCTGGTCGATGCTTAGTTTTGATCGTCTTGATCACTCCCGCAGATCAAGCGCAAAGGAGGGCATCCATAGCGGGAGGTAGGGTAATTCTCGAAACATATTGGGCCGTGTTGTTTACGCCAAACCAATCGGCTGATAGCCAGGTAGTCGATCCCTGGGAGAACGGGTAAAGCCCATCAGTCCGGCCACGCCAAAGCCGAAAAGCCACGCGGTTGTGGGAATAGGTGTCGGAACGGGAGGTTGAGATAGTGTTGAAAAGTAATTATAGGTTATGTTGTTAATGCCGCCATTGAAGCCATCGGGTCCAAAAAAAATCATAAAGCCTTTAGCGGATGATGCGTTTACGGAAATAAGCGTGCTTATATCGCCATCTATCCACGGTGATTCCTCTAATATGCTGGTATTGGTTGCTAAATCGATTATGTTATATTGAACGTGATTTCCATAACCGTAATAGCCAAGCGAAAAGCTCTGTAGCTGCAAAACCGTGTTCTCTGCGGTTACCGAAAGCTGTAAGGCGCAGTTTTCGCCATACCAACAAAATGCCGCGGCTCCGCCTGAATAGCCTTTGTCGTAAGCAAGCAATTCTGTGAATAAATCATTATAGGGATCCCAGTTCAACGAGACGGGGCCATTGCTACCGAAGCCCGGGGATATATTTTGTATCGGGTCCCAGTTAAAAACTCCGGCGTCTTCTACTTTTACCGTTACCAATGAAGCATGCGCGATACTAATATTTGTTGCCAAAAGCAATACCGCTATTTTTTTTAAAATAAATTTTATATTTTGATTTTTTAAAAAAAACATGACAGCCTCAACTTGATTGGATTTGCCAATCTCGGTCTGATTATAAAATCATTTTTATGCTCTGATGAATTGGCTCTAACTTCGCATTCAATGGCCGCGAGCGGAGTTCCGGTTTTTATCGCTAATTAGAAAATTAATACGACCGGGTCTTCAGGGCTTGACATGTCAACACACCGTGCCGAGCGCCGACGGCCGGCGGCTATTGAAGCAAA
>NZ_JBYMAP010000465.1:0-1441 GCF_057766305.1 Methylomonas sp. BG-2
ACAACAAGCCGTATTGCTGGCGATTCGGGCGCCGCGCCTGGTGTTGGGGCTGCTGGTCGGCGGCGCACTGGCCATCTCCGGCGCGGCGATGCAGGGTTTGTTCCGCAACCCCTTGGCCGATCCGGCCTTGATCGGCATTTCCAGCGGCGCGGCCTTGGCCGCGGTGGCGGTCATCGTGCTGCAGCACAGCCTGTTTTCGGGGCTCGGCTCTTGGCTGGGCCATTACTTGCTGCCGTTGGCGGCGATTACCGGCGGCTTCGCGGTCAGTTGGCTGGTGTACCGGCTGGCCGACGCCGGCGACCGGCTGGACATCGGCTCACTGTTGCTGGCCGGCATCGCCATCAACGCGCTGGCCGGCTCGGCCACCGGTTTGCTGGTGTATCTGGCCGACGACGATCAATTGCGCACGTTGACCTTTTGGAGCATGGGCAGCCTGAACGGCGGCGGTTGGGATAGCGTGGCATTGGGCGCGCCGTTCCTGCTGGCGAATCTGCTAGTGCTGCCTTGGCTGGCCGACGCGCTGAACGCGCTACTGTTGGGCGAGGCGGAAGCCGGCCATCTGGGCTTTCCGGTCGAACGCATCAAGACCGCCATCGTCGCGCTGGTGGCGCTGGGCGTCGGTACCGGGGTGGCACTGACCGGCGTGATCGGCTTCGTCGGTTTAGTGGTGCCGCATTTGCTGCGACTGGCCTTCGGTCCGGACCACCGCTGGCTGCTGCCGGGCTCGGGTTTGCTGGGCGCGCTGCTGCTGATCTGCGCGGATTATCTGGCCCGCGCCTTGGCCGCGCCCGCCGAAATCCCGATCGGCATCGTCACCGGCGTGTTGGGCAGCCCCTTTTTCGTCTGGCTGCTGCTTCGGCGGAAAGTCCTGGGGCATTGAGATGCTGAGCGCTCAAGCGTTGACGGTGCGCATCGGCGCGAACACCTTGTTGGATGGCGTCAGCCTGACCTTGAATCCGGGCGAGGTGCTGGCGGTGATCGGCCCCAACGGCGCCGGCAAATCAACGCTGCTACGGGCGTTGAGCGGCGAGTTGATGCCTTTCGCCGGCCAGGTGCTGATGAACGGCCGGCCGTTGGCGGCATGGCTTCCCCGCCAGGCCGCCCGAATGCGCGGGGTGCTGCCGCAAAGCTCGGCGCTGGCCTTCCGCTTTTCGGTACTGGACGTGGTGTCGATGGGACGCGGTCCCTATCGAAAAACCCATACCCAGGCGCAAAATCGGGCGATTGCCGAACAAGCGCTGGCCCTGACCGACACCGCCGAACTGGCCGCGCGCATTTACACCACCTTGTCCGGCGGCGAGCGCCAACGTGTGCAACTGGCCAGGGTGCTGGCGCAAATCTGGGAACCGCAAGGTCCGTTGCATCGTTATTTGCTGCTGGACGAGCCGACTTCGGCGCTGGACTTGACTCACCAGCACGCGGTACTGGCCATTGCCCGCCA
>NZ_JBYMAP010000466.1:0-1414 GCF_057766305.1 Methylomonas sp. BG-2
GCTGGAAATTATCGTTTTAAAATTCAAGGCCCAGACTGACTTCAGTGCGATCGGACGGTCGCCAGGCCACGGTTGGGGCAACCAACACCCGTTCCATGGATACGTAGTCACGAAACGAGTTGTTGTCCTGATACGCAACATTCAAACGATAAAGCAGCGTTTTATCGTCATTCAACGGCCCGCCGATATCCAAATGGGTGCGGTAAAAATCGTAGGAACCGAATTGTTGCTCGATGGCGCGATAATCTTGATCCAAGGCTTGCTTGGTCGCGATATTGATCAGACCGCCGGGTTGGCCGCGTCCGTAAAGCATCGCCGCCGGCCCTTTCAACACCTCGATCCGATCCAGGTTGGCGGTGTCGAAGTTAAAGCCCTCCAAGTGCAAACCGTTGCGGAAAACCGTCGAATCGCCGACGAAGCCGCGCATCACGAATACATTATAGACACCGCCGTCAACCGGCATGAATCCGACTCCGCTTACCGTTTCCACGGCTTCCTGCAGTGAATTGGCTTTTCGGTCGTTCATGACGGCGCGAGGAACGACCTGAACTGAAAACGGCGTTTCCATGATCGGCGTATTGGTCTTGGTTGCCGTTTGGGTGTCGGGCAATCCATAGCTCGGATTGTTTGGATCGGTTGGGTCATACTCCGGTCTACCTACCACGGTTACCGGCGCCATCGTGGTGGTATTGGGTTCTAGGCGGTGGGCATTGGGTTTGTGGTGATCCTGACTCAGCACCACCGCTTGCGGCGTCGTAAACCGAAAACTCAGGCCGCTGCCGGACAGCAACTGTTTTAAGGCGGATTCCGGTTCCAGGCGGCCGGCGAGGGCGGGCGCGTTCAAGCCGTGGGTCAGTTCTTCGTTGAACGCGATGCGGATGCCGGTGGCTTGCGAATAGGCCAGCAAGGATTGCGACAGGCTTTGCGCGGGAATGTTGAATTCAACCGGTTCGGCGGCGGCCGCTTGCGCGGCGAGAACGGTGGTCACGGCGAGGCTTAACGCCAGGCGGGGCGAAAATTCCATAAAAACTCCTTTTGCGAAATTCGTGGGTGATCGGGGTCGGTTTCGGCCCTTTGAGGAATAAGACGAAACGCAAAATCGGAACTTTCAAATTATTTTTATTCGATCGGTTCGGCTGGGGTTGCGATGGTTCAAGTGGGATGCGCTTGGGTGGGGATGCGGATATTCGCGGCTGAAGCCGGGTCCACGCTTCGGCTCCGCTCAGCGAACGGTTCGACGCTACGGTTCAACTTGGCGAGGAGGGCGGCGGTGAGGGGATTTATTCGGCGGGGTTGCTCGGGATTGCGAGCGCCGTTCGAGCTTGGATGAGCCGGTGGCTGCTCGAGTCATGAGCCACCATTGGCCGAGGGGCGTTGCCAATGTCGTTGAGTTGAGGATAGGTCGTTCATCCCG
>NZ_JBYMAP010000467.1:0-1396 GCF_057766305.1 Methylomonas sp. BG-2
TTGCCGCCCGAGGATTCCGATAACGCGACGCGATGGGGTTTACTTAAGGCTCGATTTTCCCGGGCATTGCCCGTTGCGGAGCGCGTCTCGCAAAGCCGTGCCAAACGCAGAGAGCGCGGGATATGGCAACGCCGTTTCTGGGCGCATTTATTGACAAGCCAAGAAGACTATAACGCACATGTTGACTACATTCATTGGAATCCTGTTAAACATGGCTGGGTGCGGCAAGCGGCCGATTGGCCGCATTCGAGTTTTCATCGTTTTGTGGAATTGGGCATTTATCCCATGAACTGGGGGCATTCCGGTGTTTTCAATATTCAAGCAGACGGGTATCTCGAATGATGCGCTTCGTTCCTCAGCGCATCCTATGGTCCTGCGGAAAAGTGTACTTTTGTAAGTAAAGGTCTCCTAAGGGAGTTTGATAACATGATTATTTCGTTTAACAATCCAGTATGAAATTCAACGCTAACCAGCGGGTAAACTTAACCGGCAGAAGCTACGCTCCTTTCGTCGCTTCTGCCGGCAGGTTTCCCGTATCGTTAGATCGACCCTTCGGGCAGAGGAGAAAAAGATTGGAATTACCGAAGTTCAATGACACATTCCTTCCAATAATTGACATTCTGCGTGA
This sequence comes from Methylomonas sp. BG-2, assembly GCF_057766305.1. Lineage (NCBI taxonomy): Bacteria > Pseudomonadati > Pseudomonadota > Gammaproteobacteria > Methylococcales > Methylococcaceae > Methylomonas > Methylomonas sp. BG-2. Next base: position 629 of record NZ_JBYMAP010000467.1, read on the forward strand.
TGGTAGAATTATCCCAGGACGGGAGCTGTTACGGCTTGTCGAAGAGAAATACTATTCAGAACTTCCGCCAGAACTGCTGAATCAGACAACTAAGAGCGGTGATCGACTTCTGGAAAACAGAATCGCCTGGGGAAAGTCCTATCTCAAGAAAGGCGGTCTAGTCCACTATCCTCAACGCGGTTATGTCCAGATTACCGAGAAAGGTAAGTCCGCAAAGGTCGAAATGATTTCAATCGACCAACTGGAGTCTGACGTTATCGGCTTCTACAAACCGGAGGGAGCGATTTCTGAAAAGCGAGAAATTACCAACTCAAGTCCACAGGACCTAATTGATTCTGGCATTGAGCAGATTGAAGACAATGTCAAAACTGAGCTTCTACAGAAACTCAAGCTGATTGATCCATACGCGTTCGAAAAAGTTATTCTTATCTTGCTGAATCGAATGGGCTATGGCGAATTCATTGAAACTTCCAAATCCCGTGATGGCGGAATTGACGGAATCATAAATGAAGATCAACTTGGTTTGGAGAAGATCTACATTCAGGCCAAACGGTATACTGACAACAAGGTCCGTGAACCCGATATTCGAAATTTCATCGGGGCCATGAGTGGTGACACAACCAAGGGAATTTTTGTCACAACCTCCGATTTTGACGAAAATGCAAAGAAGAAGGCTAAGGAAGCTCATCACACAATTATTCTAGTTAACAGGCTGTTGATTTTATCTCCCCCACAAGCCGCATTGACTCGTTGAATCAGATGCCAAAG
>NZ_JBYMAP010000468.1:0-1395 GCF_057766305.1 Methylomonas sp. BG-2
CTGCTCAAACGGCAAGGCTGACTTGTAAGAACAGACTGTTCGATGCTCATCAGAGATCGCTGGCTATCAGGAGCAAATGGCTGGGTGTTAAGCGCGGACGGATTGCCTGTTAGAGCAACCCGCTTGCCTGTCCAAATGGGAATCATGCCAAACCAATAAGCATCGGAGCCATTCCGAGTTAGAACGACTTGTCGATTCGACCTGTGGCCCTCATCCGCACCTGATAAGGGACAACCTACAAGCCCTCTGAAAAGTCTGGAAGGGCATATGTTCCCGAGCCATATTCCGCTCAGATTGATTGAAATATCGGCATTGGAAATCCCGAAGCCAATAGCCAATTTCGTTCGTAACTATTCAGCATCCGCCAAAAAACAGGCGGTTTACTCCCTCTCCGGCGGGCTAACGACCTATCTTTCTTCAAAACCTTTATGGATCGTTCTTAACATACAAGGGCGGGGGTGAGGAGGATAAAATGGGCAAAATGCTTGGTTTTATCTCCCCTCACCCTCTCACCCGCTGGAGAGGATCTGTAATGCTTCGAGCTGAATAATTACTTTCGTTCAAGGCTGGAACGATCTATTCATCAAAAACGCAGCCTTCGGCCTTTTGCGCGACTTCGAATCAAAGCGACTTCCATGTCCTGACGTCAACTAGAAAAGCGGGGACAACGAGCGCAATGCCTCGTCTAACAGATCGCCAGGAGTTGGAAATCTTGACCTTCTGTGCTATATAGACTTGTACCCATTCCTGAAATAATTCTCAAGTATCCTCGTGTCCCAGGACGGAAACACCCCCTCCCCGAATTCATCGTACTTTTAACCGCTTGCAAGCCTTGGTCGGCGAAACATTGGTATGCCAAGCCAGCTTTTAGGAGAAGTTTATGTCAATAAGACTGTTAGTCAGTGTCGCGTCGCTTTGTTTCTGTTCGGTATCCCTAGCCAAAGATTTCTACGTCGCCAGGAACGGCGACGATAGACTGGACGGTTCCTCCACCACGATCAATGCCGCCGCCAAAACCGGGCCGTTCAAAACCCTCGCCAAGGCTCAGCAAGCGGTGCGCGACCTGAAAGCGGCCGGCAACCTGACCGAAGCCGTGACGATACACATTGGCGCCGGCACCTTTCAATTGAAAGCACCATTGGAGCTTAACGAAGCCGATTCGGGAGAAGCTGGGAAGGAGATTACCTGGCAAGGCGAAAAAGGCGCCACGCTGATTACCGGCGGCGTATTATTAACCGGCTGCCAAGCTTACGACGCCGAAAACCCCGAGCAAATCCTCAGCTGCCCTCTGGATACCGCGACAACCGACGGCATAACCGCCGAGGACAACAGCCGCATCAAAGGCAACGGCCCGGCGTTCGAACTGTTTTTAAACGAGTACCGAATGCAGCCGGC
>NZ_JBYMAP010000469.1:0-1378 GCF_057766305.1 Methylomonas sp. BG-2
TTCCAGGGTTTTGGCATACAAGCGGGTTAGCTCTTCGTTCGCGGCCTTTAGCTCGGCGCTAGCCGACGCGATCTCTTTGCTGCGGGCGAACAGTTCAACTTCCATTTTTACGGCCTGAGCGCGTAAGGCTTCGTTGAGTTGGTTTTGCTCCACACCTTGCTGTTTGACGCGAATAAAATCCGTGAGATCTTCAGCCCTATGCAGAATATAGGCCACACTGCCGTCCTGGCCGAGTATGGGGATATTGATCGGACTCCAATAACGCTCCTCAAAGCTCCCGCCATCGGGTCTGGGAATATCATATTTTTGGACCGGCATCGTGTCCGGTTTGCCCGACAGCAAGACGCGTTGCAAGGAAGCGCGTAAATTTCGCTGACCTTCCGCGGTGGGATCATCGGGATTATCGGGAAATATTTGAAACATCGTTTTCCCCAATATGTCCTCCCGGCGCGTTAAAGTTGCACGGGTATAGGCATTGCTGACGGCGACGATTTCCAGTTTGGCGTTTAAGACCAGATAGAGATCCGGAGATGATTCGAATAACAGGCGGAAATCCAAATCGTCCCCCGGGGATATGAAATCATGCATATATTCAATCACCATTGAAGTGTTCCCGCGACGGGCAACAGATCAAGCCGCGAACCGGAAATCGTGTTCTAACGAATGACAAGCGGTTGACGTCCTAAATTGGCCTATACCTTCTGTTCTTGTTTTGCTTCCGTCGAAGGGCTTGGGCAAATTGTGTTTGGAATATTAGAAAAGGGGCGTATACCGAATCGAGGGTCGCATCTGTTGCGGCGGCGATTCGATCGGTCGGAACGAGATAATGGTCCGTTCGATCGTGCCGGCTACTTTACCCATTTCGCGATGGTTTTGCAGCTAATCGGGGTCAATTGATTTCGGAAGCGAAACCAGCGCCAGGCTAGCGTCATCCTGAAAATCAAATGTGAGTCCCGCGATAGGACGGCCAAACAAGCGGTTGCCCAAGCCCGTGTGTTCTTCGCCGGACAATCAAACCCCTCAAACGGCTGTTGCCTGCCGCAAGCGTTCGTGGCTTGCGGAAACCAATGAAATCCGCGTTAGCGGAACGGGGCTAGGCCCCGTCAAGCTAACACGCCCGGCGGACGCGAAGAGGAATAAGCGTTACCAGGTCCGAACTCGAAAATTTGCTCAGTCGTCAGCGAGTTTAGACAAATCCCGCACCGCGCCCTTGTCGGCCGAGGTGGCGAAGTGGGCGTAGGCTTTCAACGCGACCGATACCTTGCGCGGACGCGGCTTGGCCGGTTTCCAACCCAGTTGGTCCTGTTCGGCCCGGCGTCGGGCCAGTTCGTCGTCGGACAGTAATACATCGATGGTCCGGTTAGGAATGTCGATGCGG
>NZ_JBYMAP010000470.1:0-1370 GCF_057766305.1 Methylomonas sp. BG-2
TTTGCCAGACACCTTTAAGTGCGGCACTCCACGCCGTTGGTAATTAAAGTCTTTGACTTTAAGCTTACAGAGCTCATCACGGCGTAATGCATGGTAAAGCAGAGTGGCCAAAATGGCCTTATCCCGCTTGTCTTTCAGCCGACCTCCCTCCGGGGCATCGAGCAATTCACGTGCTTGATGGTCGCCCAGCGCGGGCGTCCGGCCTTCGCCACTATCCACTTTAGGCCGCTTCACGCCTTTGACCGGATTATGGGTTACGGCATTTTTGTCGCACAGATAATCGAATAAGGATGACAAGGCCGATAACCGGTGTCGGATGGTGGTGCCGCTCAGCACGCGATTACCCAAATCATCCCGCCAGGCGATGACATGCGCACGCGTCACATCGCGGAATTCTTCTGGCCGAACAATGCCGGCGAAGCGCATAAAGTCCTCAACCGCATTTTGATACGCGCGGCGAGTTTGCGGATTGGTCAGATTAGCGAACCACTCAACTTCGGGAGGCACTTCGGAAAGCCGACGAAAGTCTTCGGCGGTCAGGAGCCGGTTGCTGGTGGAAAAAGCAGCGACCGATTTATCAGATTCCGCCATTAAACCATCCTCATTTCTTTGCTATGCCAAACGCGAATAATAACAATGATCTCGCCATCAATCCGGTAGCGCAGAACATAGGCTCCCACGCCGAACGGCAAAAAAAGTTCTCAACGCCCCGATCCATCAATCATCGGCCGCCCGACTAGGGACCGCCGGCGAGATAGCCTGCGCCATTGCGTAAAATTTCCCGGGCTGAAGCTACAGCATTTGGGTTTTTGTCTCGAAGAGATGGGTGCAAACGCTCGACATTCATCAAGGCTTCGGGAAGCCAGACTATTTGGGACACGATAGCTCACTTTCGCTTCCCCAGGTTGAGAGCTAGGAATCGACCGCTTCATTCGGTATGGCATGGCCGGTTTGTTGGTATTTCTGCCAACGCTCCATGTCTTCGCGCTTTTCACGCTCATACGATTCTTCGCGTTCGACATATTCCTCGATCGCGGCTTTCATCAGCCAGTGAGCCGTTCGGTCTTTGGCTTGGCTCAGGAGCTTCAGTCGAGCATGAAGGGTTTCGTCTAGCTTGATACCGGTGCTGATGGTCTTTGATATTGTGTCAGTTTGCTTCATGGTGGCACCTCGTAACGCCTATTTACACCGAGTAAAACCAAGTGTCAATGTCGCTCAGCTCACGGATTTTGGGCAATATAATACTATTGATAAAATACGTTATCAATAGTAGAAGGCGAATTCGAGCGAAGTAGGGGACCTGTTTTGGCTGAACTCGTTTGGCAAATATTGCCATGATCAGACGCAGAGTCCATTAAAGAAGTCGCTCC
>NZ_JBYMAP010000471.1:0-1357 GCF_057766305.1 Methylomonas sp. BG-2
CGCCGAACCATTCGTTGTCTTCAATCGCGTTGTAAAGATAGGGTGGGTCCATCGCAGCCTGTACGTCGAAGCGCGGCATGTCGCGGAAGATGTTGACCGCATCCAGAAAGCGGGCGGTGGCCCGGTCGACACTACGTTGGTGATAGTAATCGCCGCCGATCAGTAGTTGGTGCTCGACGCCCCAGGTGTTGAAATTCCCGGTCAGATCCAAATACACGGTTTGCGTATCGTATTTCAAGCCGCCGAACCAAGCCCCGCGCGGCGTGTCGCCATTGACCGCCGCCCGGCCATCGGCATAGGTCTCGAACAAGCCGGCGTCGCCATCGACAATCACCACGCCGTTGCGCAGCTTCCAGTGGTCGTTGAAACGGTGGTTCCAGTTGAAATCCACCAGCCAATAGGAATCCTTGTCCGGCAGACCCGCTTGGGCGAAGGTTCGGGAAATCGGCGCCGGCGCGACCCGGTTGCCGGTCACCGGCAAGCCGGCATCGTAGGTGCGCTTGTCGTCCATATATTCGACCGACCAATTCAATTCGGTACGGTCCGACGGCTTCCAACTGAGACTGGGCGCGAAAAACAGGCGGTCGTTGATCACGTTGTCGCGGAACGAATTGCTGTCCAGATAGGACAGGTCCAGCCGGTATGCCAGCGAACGGTCGTCAGTCAACGGTCCGGTGGCGCTGGCTTCGGTGCGGTAGTAATCGTAGGAGCCGAAGCGCTGCTCCAGCGAATAGTAGGAATTGGCCGACGGCTTCTTGGTCACCAAATTGATCAAGCCGCCGGCTTCGATGCGTCCGTACAAGCCCGAAGCGGGGCCCTTCACGACCTCCACCCGATCCAGGTTGGCGAAATCGGCGCTGCTTTTCTGCATCCGAATACCGTTACGGTAATAGTTGCTTCGAAAGCCCAACTCGAAGCCGCGCACCACGTAAGCGTCCGCGCCGCCGGTGGTGCCGCCGTTGGAGGACCGTTGCACCACGCCGCTGACGTTTTTCAACGCATCCTGCAGCCGAAAAGCCTGTTGATCGCGAATCACCGCTTGCGGAACGACTTGCACCGACATCGGCGTTTCCATGATCGGCGTATCGGTTTTCATCGCGGTCGCGGCGACTTGCCGGTTGTAACGGGTATTGTCGGGGTCGTAGCCGCCGATGCCGCTCGCTTCCACGCGAACCGCCGGCAGCGTGGCCGCATTGGAGTGGCCGTCCGCCCGCTTCACAGCAACCGCGTCCTCGGCAGTAAAAGTAAAGATCAGCCCGGTACCGCGCAGCAATTGCTCCAATGCCTGACGCGGCGTCAGCCGTCCGTTCGCGCCCGGGCTGACGCTGGGTTTCAAGGCTTCGCGGTCGAACAGCAT
>NZ_JBYMAP010000472.1:0-1354 GCF_057766305.1 Methylomonas sp. BG-2
TGGGCGTGATGCCCGGAAGGAGATTGAGATGCGAAAAGTAATGGTGACATCCTACGAAAACGTGCCCGGAACAAAGCAGTTCGTTACGGTCGAGAAAGGCGAGGCCGTGTTTCACGGGTTTGGCACTGACCACGAAGAGTACGAAAGCGGTCCGGGAAAATTCCCGATTGCCATCGTCGAGTTTCCTGACGGGCACATTGAGACTCCGAGGGCTGAGCGCATTCGGTTTCTGACGCCAAACGCTGGAGGTGACGCGCGCCATGATTGAATTTAGCATAGAGATTTTGACGCATTTTAATTGCGACAAGTGCAATAAATGGTGGACGATAGGCGACTGGAAGAGACAGACGAATTTGTGCTGGGTTTATTCATTATGAATTTACAGAGCTAGACAAAGTGGTGTGTTCCAAAATGGAACAAACCACTGATCCGACAGCCATGCGGCGCAATACGGCTTCGCCTATTGACGCCCTATAGCTTTAAGCATAGAGGTACATATGAGCATGTGGACATGCCCTGTTTGTGAAGAAGAACTTTGTGATCCTCCAGATGTTGAGTTTACCGTTTGCCATGGAGGACACTCAGTGCGGCTTGTGCATCTTGGCGAGGGATCGGCCAACGCGTATCAATTTGACGAAAATGATGAAGACGAATTACCTGATAACGAACAAAGCGAAGCGAGTCAGCTTGAGCGCGTGGTTATAAGGCTTTTAAAAAAAGGTGAATATTATGACAAAAAAAGATTGCGACTTTGAAACCTGGTTTGATCATTTAGCTGCTAATGTTCTTGATCAAACTGGATTTGATTTTAAGGATCAGGAATCAGTAAAAGACGACTACGAGGCCGGACGGAATCTCTTTGATGTTGCTGACGAAATTTCGGCTGAATATATGGATTAGCCTTATAACGCCGAACTAAGGCGCGCCGCCGACGAACTTTAAACAATACCGCGATGCTACCCGGCGTCGCCTTGAGTGCCGTGTTATGCGGCTGGGAATTGAAAATGGATAGTTATGTTACAAAAGAGAGAAAGCATGTGCGCTGCTGGGGACGCATTATCGATGTTCCTGCGGGATTGACTTGCAAAAAAGTAGACGGAGGCGCCGGAGGGATTTGGTACATATGTATTTTACCTAAAGAAATTGCGCCTCCCGGCGATGACAGATATAGAGAAATGGTACTTAATAGCAGTCAAGTCATGCTGCATAACGCTAAACTAAGGTGCGCGGCCGACAAACTTTAAACAATACCGCGACGCTTAACGGCGTCGCCTTGAGTGCCGTGTTATGCGGCAATGCCCTCGATTAACTTTGCAAATGGGAGCCGATATGGGATTGGATGGGTGGTATTACT
>NZ_JBYMAP010000473.1:0-1345 GCF_057766305.1 Methylomonas sp. BG-2
TTATAAACGCCGCTAGGATGCGTCCGCGAGGAACGCCACGCGTATCGGCCTTAATCGGAGCGCAGTATGGTGCTGTTTTACGACACCTCTCGCCGTGATATCGAACGCCCGACCCAACGGGTCGGGAAATTCTGCCTCCAAAAACAACAGGCGCCGACATCGGCGGAGTGTATTCGGTGTTTAAGGGGGTAGGTGGAACGGAAGCTGGAGCTTCCGAGGGTTGATGTTTTTGGGCATATTGCCAGTTCCGGCAACCATGCGGCGGGGCAGGGTGGGAGTCTGTCGGTCGATGGGGCGTCGCGGCCGGGGCCGAAATAAAAAGCCCCGAACGCCGGTTGGCGCGCGGGGCTCAATGGCAGCGGCCTGGTTGGCCGGTTGCCCGGCCGGCCGTGCCGGTTATTTCAGGATTTCAGCGGCGGCCGCCTTGAGTTTGGCGGTATCGGCCTGCATCGGCTTCATCATGTCGTTTTTCGAAGCTTTCGCCCCGGCGACCAGATCGTCGGCCGTTTTGAATTTGCCTTTCAAGGTTTCGAAGCTGGGCGCCACCGAACCGTTGTGGCAACCCTTACAGGTATCGGCATCCCCGGCCTGCGACAAAGCGGGTAAAAAGGCCAGGGCAATAGCGGCGGTCATGGCGATTAGCGTAGGTTTCATACTCGGACTCCTCGGTTTTATAGTAATTATTGAGCTGAGAATCGGCGCTCGCCGCCGCCAAAATAGGCAACGACGCGAACGCCGGGACGCGGACGGATAGACTCCGTTCGCGTAAAAATTTCTATCACACGGAGTCTAGCAATGCAAACGCCGGCTAAGCCAGGCACCGCTAATGTTTCGCCAAATAGACCTAACCGGGCTTGACCAGATTCCACCACTTTTGTCGCATCGCGCCTCGCTTTCGATCTGCGCGGATGACTACCTTCCTCCCAGACCTGATACTCGCTTTCGATCTTATGCGGCCGCTTCAACAACGCCATTAGCTCCAATACTCGTGCCGAACCGCTTTGCGGCGATTAGGCAATGATTTACTTGGCGGTATAAGCCTTAAAACGCTGCATGTCGCGGCTCAAATTCGGCGAGGCGGTAATCAGGTGCAAGTGGTTTTCCAGGAGCACATAACCGTAAAGCTGAAACCCGCTGTCGCACTGCAAAAACCGCCAGGAATCGCACGATATTCATCGTCGCCGGCCAGGTAAACAGCAGTAGCTTTTTTGATCGTTGCGTTCAGAAAGTGCGGGCTGGGGTTTTGCAGGACGCGGTGGCGGCTGCGGGTCATGGGCTATGGGGGTTATTCATGGAGCAGAAACTGAGGCTTGGGAACCAGCAAAATACAAATCAGCTTATAGGA
>NZ_JBYMAP010000474.1:0-1335 GCF_057766305.1 Methylomonas sp. BG-2
GAGATCGAGATTGCAGCCATATATTCGGTCTCTTGGTGAAGGTACTTGATTGACCTTCGGACCCTGATGAATCTATCCGCGCGCTTTTTCCACTATCACCCTAACGGTTTCTAAGAACCTATGTGCCGAACGGGATTTAAAAGCACCGGTCTGACCTGTTGAATGTCATCACTAAAGGTTGTCTTGCCTCCGCAATCTGTTGAACGCAGTTGTCTTGTACGAAACCGGATTGAGGGTTATCCACGCTTTGCCCGACGCCGTAACCCTTCGCTCGTGTGGAGGCGTTGGGCGAAGGGTGGATAACCCGGGCTCCACTTAATCAGGCTACCTTGGCCGTATATTCGCCTTCACCGGCGGCCAGTGCCCAGATAATCCTGGCGTTCTTGTTGGCCAAGGCCACGGCCGCCTTGTTGAAACCACGCCGTTCGATCAACGCTTGTAGCCAGCGGCTCAACGGGTCGCTCTTGTCGCCGCAGTATTTCAATACCGCCCGGGCACCGTGGATTAGCAAAGTGCGCAAGTGTCGATTTCCGCGTTTGCTAATGCCGAGCAAGACTTGCCGGTCGCCGCTGCTGTGCTGCCTAGGCACCACGCCCAAGCTGGCGGCGTAATCGCGGCTGGACGTATACCCTTTGCCATCCCCCACATCGGCGGCGGCCAAGGTGGCGGTGAGCGGACCCACGCCCGGAATGGTGAGCAGGCGCTTGCTCAAGGCATTTTGCCGACATAGCGCATCGATCTGCCGATCCACGGCTTTGATGGCCTCATCCATCGCTACCAGGGCTTGATACTGTTCGGCAAACAGCGAACGGCTGAGCGTCGACAGTTGATTTTCGGCATCTTCCAGAATCGACGGCAAATGCTTTCTGACCTGATTGGCACTGGGTGGCAAGACAATCCCTCGTTCGGCCAAATGCCCGCGCATCTGGTTGATCAATGCTGTACGTTCCTCGACTTTGCCCTGGCGTATGCCATGCACCATGGACAGGTCTTGCTGTTCCATCTCTTTAATCGCCACCGTGCGCTTGTTCGGTTGCCTCGCCGCCGTAAAAATCGCCTCGGCATCGTTAAAATCGTTTTTATTGCCAACCACAAAGGCTTTCACATAGCGAGCGTTCAACAGTGTTACCTCATGACCCAACTGCTGGAATGATCGCGCCCAGTGGTGCGAACCACCACAGGCTTCCAGTGCGATTAGGCTCGGCGGCAGTTGAGCAATGAAGGCCAGTAATTCCGATCGCTTTAGCTTCCTCTTTATGGCCTTGCCGTCTAGCATCATGAATAGATGAAAAACTTGTTTTGCGATATCCAAACCCACTACGTTACGATTCATGT
>NZ_JBYMAP010000475.1:0-1330 GCF_057766305.1 Methylomonas sp. BG-2
CGCTTTGCGGCGCGGCATTTGGGTGGCCGAAAAAGCTTTGCGCGCGAGTTGGAAGTTTGCCAAGATAGGCGGCATTCGCCCCACCCAGCGTTTGCCAAGCTAACGCGGTCGGCCGGGCTGATTGCCAAGGCACCCGTGCTCATCTTTCGTTGGTTGTTCCCATGTCCAAACCCTTGATTCACAAAGGTCGCGGCGCTGTCAGCAATGCCGCCGGCCGCTATGAAAAGCAGCAAAGCCAGGCAGAAGACGACGGCTGGGGAAGCCTGGACGCCGACTTGCCGCCAGTGGCGACTGAAATCATCCTTGATGCCAGTAAGTCGTTGATCACTTACAACGATTCGCCGGACATTCCGTTCGACCGTTCCGTCAATCCCTACCGTGGTTGCGAACACGGTTGCGTGTATTGTTTCGCCAGGCCGACGCACGCTTATCTGGGCTATTCGCCGGGGTTGGATTTCGAAAGCCGCATCCTGGTCAAACCCGCCGCCGCGACGTTGCTGCGCGAAGAACTCGGCAAGCGGCATTACCGTTGCGCGCCGCTGGCGCTGGGCACGAATACCGATCCCTACCAGCCGCTGGAACGCCGCCAGCGCATCATGCGCGAAATTTTGGAAGTGCTGCGGGAAACCCGACATCCGGTCGGCATCGTCACCAAATCGGCGCTGATCGAGCGGGATATCGATATTCTGGCCGAGATGGCCGGCCAAGGATTGGCGTCGGTGTGCTTGTCGATCACGACGTTGGATCGCCGCTTGGCGCGGACGTTGGAACCGCGCGCCGCCGCGCCCGAACGCCGCTTGGAAACCGTGGCTCGCTTGAGCGAAGCCGGTGTGCCGGTCGGCGTGATGGTCGCGCCGCTGATTCCGGTGCTGACCGATTATGAATTGGAAGCCATCGTATCCGCCGCGAGCCGGGCCGGGGCAATCAGCGCGGAATACATTCTGCTGCGCCTGCCGCTGGAAGTGGCCGATTTGTTCGAGGAATGGCTACGCGAACATTACCCGCTGAAGGCGGAGCACGTGATGAAGCGGGTGCGTGACAGTCGCGGCGGTAAGGTCTACGATCCGACCTTTCATCGGCGTTTACGCGGCGAGGGTGCTTATGCCGATTTGATCGGGCAACGCTTCGGGCTAATCCGGAAAAAACTCGGCCTGGAACGCGGATTGCCGCCGCTTCGCACCGACTTGTTCCGGAAACCGGCGGCCGGCGGCCAGATGAGTTTCGATTGTTTCGTCTAAACTTGGATTGATAGGCCGGCTTTGCTATTGGCGGTTTGGGGTTCCATGGGTTTTAACCGTACGATTGGATTGAGTTTTCACTGACTGTTACA
>NZ_JBYMAP010000476.1:0-1325 GCF_057766305.1 Methylomonas sp. BG-2
ATGGCACTGACGCCGGCGTTGTTATGTCTGGCCGGCTTGCTGCGCTGGCTACCGGCCTTGCAAACCGGATTGGCGATCGCAACGCTGTATGTCTGCATCGCCGCCCGCAGTCTGGAGCAACACGCCTTGGCGGTTGCTTCGGCGTTGGAGGCCGGCGACCTGGCATTGGCCCAACGACGAGTCGGCGACATCGTCAGCCGTCAAACCGACACGATGTCCGAGGAAGACGTGCGGCGCGCCGCGATCGAGTCAGTGCTGGAAAACGGCGCCGACGCGATATTCGCGCCGCTGTTCTGGTTTTTATTGGCCGGTCCGCTCGGCGCGCTCGCGTACCGGCTGGCGAATACCTTGGATGCAATGTGGGGCTACCGCAATGCCCGCTACCGATATTTTGGTTGGGCCGCCGCCCGCTTCGACGATGCGTTGAACTGGTTGCCGGCGCGGCTGACCGCGGTCAGCTACGCGCTGCTGGCCGACACCGGTCGAGGGCTGCGCGCCTGGCGGCAATTCGCGCCCTTGCTGGATAGCCCGAATGCCGGCCCGGTGATGAGCGCGGGCGCCGGCGCGTTGAATCTGCGGCTGGGCGGTCCCGCCGTCTACCACGGCCAGCTCAAGCACAAACCCTGGTTCGGCGGCGATAGATCGCCCGCAACAACCGATATCGTCCGCGCTTGCGGCTTGGCCAGACGAACCTTGTGGTTGTGGTTGGCGGCGATTGCGCTGGGAGACTACCTTGCTTGAACACGGCGGCCGCTTGCGCGGGGCCGCCAAGCATTACGGCATCCCGCTGGACGACTGGCTGGATTTATCGACCGGCTTGAACCCGAACGGCTGGCCGGTGCCGGCCATACCGGCCGAATGCTGGCAACGCCTGCCCGAGGACGACGACGATTTGGCGGGCGCCGCGCGCCGCTATTACGGCAATCCGCGCATTCTGGCGGTGGCCGGTTCGCAGGCCGCGATTCAAGCTCTGCCGTGGTTGCGCTCGCCGGGGCGGGTCGGCGTACTGCATCCGGCTTACGCGGAGCACGCCGCGAATTGGCAACGCGCCGGCCACCAGTTGGTGGTGTTGGCGGAAGCGGACATCGAGCCGGTACTGGCCGATTTGGACGTGCTGATCGTGGTCAACCCGAATAATCCGACCGGCAAGTTATGGCAACCGGATCAATTGCTGGCGTGGCAAATCCGGCTGGCCGAGCGCGGCGGCTGGCTGGTCGTTGACGAGGCCTTCATGGACAGCCGGCCCGAATCGAGTTTGGCCGGTTTGCCGGTGCGGCAGGGCCTGATCGTGTTGCGCTCGCTGGGTAAGTTTTTCGGCTTGGCCG
>NZ_JBYMAP010000477.1:0-1304 GCF_057766305.1 Methylomonas sp. BG-2
GCCGGAGTTCCTTGCTAGCATTATTCGCCCGATCTGCTTCTATTGCCTTCGCGAGCTTTTTCCAAATGAAGATTGAGCTATTTAGCTCAACCATGACCCGCAAAACATGCTTGCAGGCGATTCCTTCCAGTTGCGGGTTTCTAAGCTTTGGGAAGCCATGCTCGGGGCGCCCGGCGTTGGCTCGCATGATCGTTGTGATGTAGCGAAACACGAAGGTATGATGATCGCAATCGCAGTCGAACAACAGATTTCCTTTCGCGATTTCCTTCGCCGCCTGCAGCGGCGTTCCCTTAGCGAGGCCATGATCGTAGTCGGCCAAAACAATATGCACGCTATGGCGCGTTACCTTTGAGTCAGGCCCGGCATTGGTCAAGAACCTCACGTCGCCGTATTTCATACTGACCGGAACGGCGAAGTTGATCTGTTCTTTGCTCCGTTTTTTGTCTTCCGGCATCGACAATCGGATGACTTCGTTCGCCGTTATCCCTTTCTCGACTCTGGACTCCAGGCGGGCGATGTTCTTGTTGAATTCGATCAGGTCTTGCTTGGTGATGCGGCGCATCGTACCGTCAGCCACGCCAAGGGTAGTGGTTAAAACCTTGGCAGAACGCCAGTCCTTTCCCTGAACCTGTTCTGGGCGAAGAATGTTTTTTGCATTGTCTCGGCGATGTTGATCGAATTCGCGGCGTTCTTTGAGCTCACGTTTCGCGCCTGATATGTCGAACTTCGGTGGTTTTGCCATTATTGCTGCGGCCTATAAATGGATTGCCAATACTGGCGGTCGATCGCGGCCAGCGATGCCAGCGTAATCTGAACCGTCAATTCGACGAAGCGACCGGTGCTATCGACCGGGGCGGTCAATGGCTGACTGATGGATTCAATCACCATCGGCGCGAACGTTCGCCCCTTGTAATGGAATGCGAGCAGGGTCGGAGCCTGTGACGGCAAAACCGCCTCAATCCAGTTTTTTGAGCCTTGAACAGCATCCAAAGCGTTCGTCAATAGAGTGCTGTCCTTGGCAAGTTCGATCGGTAGCGCCCATTCCATGAGCTGGTCAAACGGGTACTCGACCTCTGTCAGCGGATCGCGCCAGGCGCGGAACAGCAAGGTCATCGGAATTCTCATCGGCGGCATACCGTTGAACACCTGGGTTGAGTTCAATTGGGTAATTCCGGTCCGTCCCTCGAATTGCTGCAATAGCCTTAGCGGCTTGGATTTTCCGTCGGCCTCTCTCTTCCCTCCGGAAGCCGAGTCTAAAATATCGGTCGCCAAACCCGATTGCAGCATAGCGAATAGAGTTGGCG
>NZ_JBYMAP010000478.1:0-1295 GCF_057766305.1 Methylomonas sp. BG-2
CCGCAATGAAGACCAAATGCGTTCCGGATCGCTGCGCCAAGACAAAAATGCAGATCAACCAGTTGGCTTTCTTCGGAGTCGGCAAGCGCTTGTCGTTCACTATCGGACATGATGAACATCAGTCGATCGACTGCTTCTGCTACCGTGTGCGGCGGGTAAAAAGGCTCTCGTGAGAGACCTGTCCAATTTTTAGCCAATTTAATTTTTTTGTCCGAACTTTAATTTCTTCAGGGTAGATGTCCTTTTATAATGAAGTGTTTCAATGAGTCAATATCCCTTTTCCCGAAAACTAGAGTTACAACAAAACCGAGTAAGCAGCCCACTCCAATACCGAGACAAACCCATGTCATATAGTTACTTGTCTTGCACAAGCAGGGAGCTGTCAAAGCAAAAAAGACAAATATCGATCCAGTAGAAATCATCAGCAACATCATCGCCCACCATCTCGACGTTATGTCCCTATTCAAAATAAATAGGCGAATCTCGTTGGATAAATTACTTCCGGATTCGGATACTCCAAGGATTATCTTTATTCGGTCGTCGATTTGATCGAGAAGCCCCATTAGCGCATTAAGTAGCGTAAAAGTCCCACCGACCGTAGCAATCACGATTTCGATATTCGACGCCATAGTTCCTCCGAAAATACTCCAGCACTCCTGAATTGTCGTCCACTTTTAAAGCCAGAGCAATCGTCCGACCTTTCAGATTACAAAAACCCCTTGACATCCCCACCACCCCAGTAGCAGAATGTTTTCGACCCCGGCGCACCGGGGACGGGATTCGAACCCCGTTTTTTGCTAAGGCGTGAGAAAAGCCGCTTCACGCGGTTTTTTTATGCCCGTCATTTCGCGCAGCCCTGTTGCGCCTATCTGTTATGGCGTGGTTATTTGGGCGGCCTTGTGCCGGCCGCACCTTAGCGCGGTAGTTCGAACCCACTTAACCACGTCGCCCAGAGATTCGAACCAATGGGCGACGGTTTTCATCCAGCTAAGGAGACCGACATGCAAACTCAAGCCACGGGCGCAATCCGCCCGGATTCAATCGATTTCAGCCATCGCCTATACAGCGGCAACGGCAAGACCAATATAGCCGGCTTCGTCGGAGGTGCAGCATGAGCGCCGCCACTGCAAACGCCGGACCGGCAGACACCAACACCCTGGACAACGCCTACAACGCCGCCCAGCGGGCAAAGGCAATCCTGGCGCTGATCTTCGACGGCTTTTTGGACTCGATCCCGAACGAGAACGTTCAGACCGCGCTGTATTCTGTTCAACGCGAGGTTGACGAGGTGCTGG
>NZ_JBYMAP010000479.1:0-1290 GCF_057766305.1 Methylomonas sp. BG-2
TTTTCGAACAAGCCTTTTATAGGCGTTGTAAATTCTTCTAAATATATCGATGTAAACTGCACTGCATCGTCACTTTATCCAGCTCCGCAATTGTAAAACTATTTACTCCGGTGAAAATGCGCTATTAGCCACCTGCTGGAGTTTGATCAAAATTTGCCGAACATAGCTTCTCTAGTATATTCGGCAATTAACAGGCTGGTGAAATTTGAAATTGTTTTCCGCTTTGGGTAGTAAAAAGCACAGTTTATACAAAGCGCATGCGCGTAAGCCATTGATTGTTCGTTGTTGCCGAGTTTTTTTATCGGAAACCAGCCGTATTTTGGGAAATTTTTCCACCGATTTTCTTTTTTCAACAACCTGTTAAATGAGGAAACGGATGATAGAAATACAGTTCTATTAACCGTTTCAAACCCTATCGTTTTAATATTAAAACATCCAACGCAAGTTATTAGTGTTGATTATATCGACGCGTAACTCCTCTTAGCGCAATCAATATTTTTGTCTTTCCTAAGCTGTAATACAGGTGACTTCTGACAACCGTCCCAAAACCGAGTGCCTGCTTACACAGCATACGATTTGAATAGCGTGTTGCGGCTGGGCAATGCCGCTTATATCTAGCGGGTGGAAATCCCGCCTCGGTAACTGCTAGCCACAGGCCGAGTATCGAGCCTTGCAGGCAGTATGGTAACAGACTGCTTGATGCGTAGGCACGAAAACCGGCGAGGAACAATGGTAACGGATAAAGCCGACCGTGAAGGTGTTGAGTCTCGAAAACTATAGTTGGAAAGGGCTGAGGGTTTACGCTAATCCGCAAGCAACAAAACCGCTGGCGCCAAGGCGAGGCAGCGGTTTCCACCCGGGATCTTAGGCCGTTTCGAGCTGGATATTGAGAATAAGCGGTAACCCAGGAGATCCCTAGGTTGGCGTTGGCCAAAAAAAAGAAAGCCAAAGCACTTCCCGACAAGCCTAATCAGCGAGAGAGGAAGCGGTAACATAGGGAAGTCGGAGGTTCCCATAGTAGCGATGAGCGCGGGTAATGCTGCGGGAGCGAAGGGGAACCGGTTCAAGATAACGGTCAAGGGAAACATGCCCCGACACAGGGCGGACTCTGAGCATGACAACAACAATTGAACGTTTCACACAAGGGACACGGGGCAACCCGCAAAAGCAGTACACAGCACTGACGGGGCTGCTGAGTAATCCCGTCGAGCTGTTGGCGTGTTTTGACGAACAACCGGGCAACAAAGCCTTGGGCATCGACGGTGTCAGCAAAGCGGCGTATGCGATTGA
>NZ_JBYMAP010000480.1:0-1286 GCF_057766305.1 Methylomonas sp. BG-2
CGGAAAACCCCGTTCTAAAAGCTGGGGTGGATTGACGCAACCAAGGCCATTCCGGTGAAGGGTTAAAATTTTCGAATGTTACAAACCTTGTAAAACAAGCAAGTTTAGGGACAGCGAAACGGCACGGCATAGCTTGGCCGGCAATCGATGGACTTTATTCTTGAGTATTTATCGATGACAATTGAAAACAACTGGTGGTTTTCAAAAACTTGAACTGGTCGGAGTGAGAGGATTCGAACCTCCGGCCCCTGCCTCCCGAAGGCAGTGCTCTACCAAGCTGAGCTACACTCCGATGCTGTCTTGGAAGGTCTATTCTAACAAAGATGGGTAGCTACGGCACAAGCTTTTGTCGAGCCAGGATGAAACGGCCGTGATTGGGCGTTTGGCCCCGCGAAGCGTAAAAGAGAGGCTGGCGGCCAACCGGATGCGATTTGAAAAAGGCTGCCGACCTTTCGGCAGCCTTCCGAGACGTTAGATAATGCTAACTTCTTCGGCTTGCGGACCTTTAGGACCACGGCCCAATTTAAACTGCACGTGCTGGCCTTCGTCCAGGGTTCTGTAGCTGTTGTTCGGGTTCAGAATGTTTTTGAAATGAACGAAAACATCCGGACCTTGTTTTTGCTCGATAAAGCCGAAGCCTTTATCCGCGTTAAACCATTTGACAACACCGGTGGTGAAAGTAGTAGACATGATAAGTCCTAGAAAAATATTAAAATGTGGCCTGCGATAGGCCGGTAACGCTGGTAAATGCAGGAATTACTAAATGAAGAACAAGGACGAATGTCTAACTTACCGACACCGATTTGATAAACAAAGGTAAAAACGTATTTTCTAGCTGGCCTTATTCTAGGCTGATTCGCCGGCTTGTCAATCTAATTCGTTTCTTTAGAGGAGAGATGAACTACCCTGACATCATTTGTTGGAGGATTTTAGATTTGACGACCATTGCGGCCTGGATACGCCCCTTGCTCCGCTTTGGGTACTGCGCGGAAGCCGGCGCGGCTATCCTGTTCTTCGGCAGTCTGGCCCAATTGCCTGATTTGCACAACGCCGGCGTTGCCGCATTGGCCGAATTAAGCCAACAAGGCTACCGCGTCCCTAGCGAAAATGACCCGGTACGAGTGTTTCCAGCATTAACGAGCGGCCAATTCAGCGCCAACCATGCCGGCGGCTGGCGGCCCGGCAGCATATATCTGCGCCAGCGACCCCAAGGCGGTTTGGATGCGGCGGTCTATCTGCGCCACGAACTGTTTCACGAAGCCAGCCATCTCAGCTGCGGCGGGCTT
>NZ_JBYMAP010000481.1:0-1269 GCF_057766305.1 Methylomonas sp. BG-2
CAACACGGTATCCACTAAAACCCCCGTCTGATCTTTAATCGACGACAGCGTTCTGCTTAGCGTATCAAGCCGCTCGCCTAAAGTGGGTATCACAATCAAAATACGGGGTAATTGGGTATTTTCGGATGTCACTAGTTGAATTCCTGGGGTGGGTATCTTGACTAAAGCCAAAGTCGTTTGTTGAATCGATTAAGCAATATTCGAACCTTAAGAAAGGCTGGTATCGCGACGCGTAGCCAATAGTTCAATCGAACGATAACGTGGAATGGGCAACGCGAGTTTCTCTATCCATGCGTTCGCCGGCTTTAAGAAAATTCTCTGAACGTCTTTAATCGGTCTCCAGGCATGCAACAGCCGTACGATCGGATGAGCAATCGGAAAAATCAAACGGGTAAGGCATTGCTCATTGACGACAAAACCACTGGCTTCCAATAATTTAACCACCGAATCCGCTGAAGGATATTCTCGAAGATGCGTTGAATCAAGCACACGCCGCCCGTCCGGTGCCTTTCGAAAATACCATGCGCCGGATTTTCTAATGACGGTAGTTAAATACAACAGTCCGCCCGGACGGGTGATTCTAGCTAACTCGGCAAGATATTCGAGTTCGTCCGGCACGTGTTCCAGAACCATGGTACTGATGGTCAGATCGACGCTATCGTTGGCCAATCCTGGAATATGCCGGCCTTCCGCCACCATGCCGGGATACCCGGTTAATTCGCTGAATCGTTGAACCCGAATAGGCGACATATCGATACCGAATACTCGGCTATTGGCCGCTATATACCCATTCTCGGACAACGACCAAACCAAATGTCCATCACCGCAACCCACATCCACCACGGTGGGATTTGATTGAATTAAACTCAGCGCTTTTACCAATAACGGCGGAACGTGACGACTGAAAAAATGTATCGATTTTTGGGAATATTCGTCGAAATCTGATTGACTCATAAAATTCTCAGTTACTCTATAGTTCTAAGCGCGAAGCCCGAATATCAAGCGCCATCGCCTGTATTCGAATAAGGAATGAAATATTCTTTATTTTCGGCGAAATTTTAAATGAATATGCCCATTCCATCTCAAGCGGTCCGCCAGCCGATTTCAATACCCGAGATAACTTACCTTTACGGCTTAGACTTTCCGGTTGAAATATAGCCTATTGCCGAAGTTTGCCATGGGCAATTTTAAGAAATGCCATCTGTGTTGCCGCGCTGAATAATTTCAAACTGTTAGCGTACCGTCTTGACCCGCTGAGACGTCCGA
This sequence comes from Methylomonas sp. BG-2, assembly GCF_057766305.1. Lineage (NCBI taxonomy): Bacteria > Pseudomonadati > Pseudomonadota > Gammaproteobacteria > Methylococcales > Methylococcaceae > Methylomonas > Methylomonas sp. BG-2. The sequence goes on from NZ_JBYMAP010000481.1 coordinate 1,267, forward strand.
CGC
>NZ_JBYMAP010000482.1:0-1257 GCF_057766305.1 Methylomonas sp. BG-2
ATTGTCTTTGGCGGAACCGGCAAATCCAAGGCATTTATTACCACCGCGCATCGTGGTCAGAATACCGGTGTTGACCCGCAATTGGCTTCACCGGGGGTGGGGCGGGCCGACGTTTGGGTGTTCGACGCGGCGCAATTGGGCAATACCCTGGCCGGAACCCCGCTGACCATCCTGACCCTGTTTACCGACACGCCGCGCGCGCTGGCGGTCACGCCCGACGGCGCCACGGTTTACGCCGCCGGCTTTCAGACCGGCAACGGGACGATGACACTCAACGATGCCGTGGTCGAACGCGGCATTGCACCGCCGTTCAACCGGGTCTACCCAGGGCCGCTGACTAACCATGCCGGAGAAGCTCAACCGAAAAGCGGCTTGATCGTAAAATACGACGGAAGTCATTGGCTGGACGAGCTAGGCCAACAATGGGACGACATGGTGCCGTTCTCGTTGCCGGACCACGATGTGTTCGCGATTGACGCCACCGCCAATCCGCCGATATTGAAAGCGGACGGCGTCTACAGCCGGGTCGGTACGGTGTTATTCAATATGTTGGTCAATCCGGCCAACGGCAAGGTATACGTCACGAATACCGAGGCGCTCAACCATCACCGTTTCGAAGGCGCCGGTGTCTATAGCAACGGTCAGAGTGTCCGCGGCCATTTCAGCGAAAACCGGATCACGATATTGGGCGACAATGCGCAAGCGACGCCCCGGCATCTGAATAAGCACATCGACTACAGCCGGTGTTGCGCGCCGATTCCGAATCGGGAAAACGCCGATAGCATCGCGCTACCGTTGGACATGGCGATCAGCGGCGACGGTAAAACACTCTACGTCGCCGCCTACGGTACCCGGGAAATCGCGCGGTACGCTACCGCCGAATTGGAGAACGACAGCTTCGTGCCCAGTAGCGCGGCGCAAATTCCGGTCAGCGGCGGCGGGCCCAGTGGTTTGGCTTTCGACGAACAGCGCGGCTTGTTGTACGTGTTGACGCGTTTCGATAACGCGATCTCGGTGATCGATACCGTCGGCGGCCGGGAAATCAAACACGCGGCGATGTTCAATCCGGAGCCTAAGCACATCGTCGAAGGGCGGCCGTTTTTATATGACGCGGCACGCAGTTCCAGCCACGGCGATTCCGCGTGCGCCAGTTGCCACGTGTTTGGTGATTTCGACAGTCTGGCATGGGATTTGGGCGATCCGGACGGTAATCAAGGCGAGAACACCGGTCCGTACCGTACCACGCCCGAAGTAGCC
>NZ_JBYMAP010000483.1:0-1250 GCF_057766305.1 Methylomonas sp. BG-2
TGCAGAAAACACTTAACAATGCAAATTAACTCGGACCGCAAAAACCGCTACGCGCTTTTTGCGCCCGGTTATTTGCGGCGTTAGGCATTTATAGGGGATTGGAAATGCGTTATATCTTATCAGCACTTTGGCTCGCACTTTGCGGACTTTGGCTTAAGGCTCTTTTCTTCCATGGCTCGTTGGTTGGAGGCGTGGAATGGTTGGTTCATACCCGAAATACAGTCCCATCTGCATTGAATATATTTATGGCCGCCCTGTGTTTGATAGCTTTAATCATTCTGCTGAGAAACAAGCGCTTTCCAATCGTATTGGTATACGTTATTTCAATAGCTGTAGGCGTCCATTTGATCAACGCATTATACGAATACATGCTTTTTTCATCAAATGGCAGATTCATTTTTTCTATTCTTAGATGGCCGTTTTCATTTTTACATCGGCTTATTCCTACATACACTTTGTTCACCAATAGAATAACTGGCAACTTTGTTGTTTTCATTCTTCCATTTTCTACAGCATTGCTATTCATTGCATCACTCTATATGCAAAATCTTAAACTTCTGAAGAACAATGCCTAACCAGCGGGTAAACTTGACCGGCAAAAGCTACGCTCCTATCGTCGCTACGCTTTCGCCGTCAAGTTACCCTTATCGTTAGCAGTTTCTATGTCGAACCTCTCTGTACTTGAACGCTTGGAAGGATATCTCGCCGAATACGAGCAAAACGAAGTGACGCGTGCGGAATTTGTGAAGATCCTATCCAACAGTATTGAAGCATTAGAAGGCGTACCTTACAGCGTGCGCCTAGAGCTTCGAAATCATGAGCGCGATATTGAAACCGAGGGCTACTTTGAAGAAGAAGGGGTTGAGTCAAAAATAACCTCAGCAAAGGAAGCTCTCAAATTGTGGCTTCAACATTTGAAAGAATATTATGGTCACGGCAACTGCTAACCAGCGGGTCAACTTGACCGGCAAAAGCTCCGCAGCTATCGCCGCTGCGCCTTTGCCGGCAAGTTACGCTTGTCGTTAGGTTCTTGCAAAAATGGGACATAATTCCAGAGTTATCTCGGCGATTCTGACTGGCGTATCGGTGAATATTTTTGTGTTCTGGATTCTTGGTATTTTCTTTGAAATTGCTATTGCTGCATGGCACGATGTTTCACCTAAGAAAGGTGGAATAATAGTGATGCAGTCAAATTTGCTTTTGTGTGCCAAAATCTTGTTGGGCTCATTTTCAGCCTGGATTTCTGGAAA
>NZ_JBYMAP010000484.1:0-1250 GCF_057766305.1 Methylomonas sp. BG-2
CAGGACTGCCGCGCCCGGTGGCGGCAAGCATTCTTGGGTTATTTCGATTCGGAAGAAGTCCACTATTCCCAGCGACCGCCTATAACTTTGGTTTCGAACTGTGAATTCCCCGGTCAAAACGGGCCATTCCAGTACGGCTGGGCGGAAACCGCAACGAGCGCGTTTCAATTACGCGACCTGTCGATGACCAATTTGGAGGGTTTGTCGGCGTCAACGGTTGAATTAGTTCGCACGATGCAAATCGGAAACCATTTCGACAGTCCCGTTAATGCCGTCAGCAAGCCTATTCTTGTGGAGGGTGTCGTAAAAGTCCCTCTCCTTGCGGCAGAGGGGTTGGGGCGCGGGGAAATTACAAGGTAACGCATTGATTTTTTATTCCCCTCACCCAGCCCTCCCGCGAGGAGAGGGTTCTATTTTGACTTTTCGACAGCCTCTTGTGGGGATTTGCGCCAATGAAGGCACTCCGCTTGATGCGGTCGGTTTAGCGCTTCAAAAACGGAATATGCCCATCAATTCTGTCAGCTATACCCGCGATCGGGTCGAGAGACCGAGATCGCACGGGAATCTCTACCGTACCGGCCCGATAAAAACGCGAAACCCCGAAGACCTAGGGTCTGCGGGGTTCGTTGGTATTTCTCGGTATTTTGATTCTACGAACCAATAAAGGTCATTACGACCGGGTGCAAAATATCAGTTGGAAACACTGTCGCAAACCTCCTCGTCATCTAGACAATTCAAGATCATTAACGGAATCGCTGTATCGTTCTAGTCCCTTGGCTTTTAGTGTAGTTCAGTCTTGTCAAAAATCTACAAAATTCTGTGCAACGCGATCAGAGGCTTGTCGGGTTAACATTTCCCGCAACTCAACCAAGCACTGACGCGACCCGTTTTCGCCATCATCTGCTGTTAAGGCCCAATAACTCTAACGACCATCAAACTAACTCAAATTACCGCGATAAATTCTACTCTTGGAAAGACGTATCCAACCCAGCACAGTCATACCGAATAAATATGCGGACGAAGGCAACGGCACGGAGGAAGTTACCAGAACTCCGGCAGAAGCTTGAAGGAGGTTGCCGACCGACAGCGTATCGGTGTCCGGGTCGAAATTTGCGGCCAGGGGACTGCGAGAAAACAAGTCATAAGTCAGCGAAATCTGGCCGGAAAAAAAGCGCCCATTTTGCGTGTTGTCAGCGATGTGCAGCGAACCGATGCCGGTTTTGAAGTCAGCGTCGAAACTTTGCGCCCAA
>NZ_JBYMAP010000485.1:0-1243 GCF_057766305.1 Methylomonas sp. BG-2
GGAACACCGCCTCGAAGCCAGAACCGGCTTTTTGCCACTGACAAACGCGATTCAGGCCGCGCATCGTGAATTAAAGCCCTACCACTTCTCGAACGAATGCGACATGATTAACCGGATCGTCACCGGCATGACCGCAAAGAAATTCAAGGCGGCGCGCGGGGTTGATAACGTGCGTGACGCCTTGTCAGCGGCTCAGTTGCAGCTTATGGATAAATTGCAGCGGCAGAACACGACATTGATTGAACTGGGTTTTGATTTCGACGATAGAAAACGGAGACTGGAGCAAAGCGCCAACAACCTGGTTGCTGCCTGACAGCGCCATCAAATGCCAAGCCGGGTAACACCGGCTCTTTTGGCCGGAAACATTGGGTTATGCCGCAACCAATGCCACTTTTCCCTGTTCCAGCATGCGCATTCGATCGTCGTAACCGGACCAGACGCAATCATTGCGTTGCTTCAGGGCTAAGCATAAACGAATGGCGCTATACACCTCTCCGCATTATGCCTCGGATTATTCACCCAATCACTGACCGGCGTGGCGCCGATGGCTCGGTACGCGTCGTTATCCAATAGGCGAAACACGCTGTCATGGTTGGCGGCTTTGTCCAGCCATTGCAGGTAAAGGTCCGGCGGTAGGATGACCGGCATGCGGTCGTGGATGGGTTGCATTAATGCGTTGGCGGCGGCGGTGAGGATGGTGCAGGAATACAGGGTTTGCTGTTCGTGCTGCCATTGTTCCCACAGGCCGGCGAAGGCGAACAGGCCGTGGTCCGGCCGGTGGAAGTTGTAGGCTTGTTTGCCGTCGCGGCGCGCCCATTCGTAAAAGCCAGTGGCCGGAATTAAACAACGGCGGTGTTGGAAGGCAGAGCGGAACGAGGGTTTTTCGCGGACGGTTTCCGACCGGGCGTTGATTAGGTGTTGGCTGTTTTTTGTATCCTTGGCCCAGGACGGTACCAATCCCCAGGTAGTGGTTCAGTTTGAAATTTGACTGGCTGAACTTTTTTTTGAGCCATGCTATCTTAAAGGGATGACCAAGAAAACGAACCCACGCAAAGATTTTACACAGCGCGCCTTCGACGTGTTTCAGCAAGCTATTGGTGAAGCCGAGTCAGAAGAAGAGCTGACCGGAAAAAAAGCAGATAGTCAGAAAGGTGGATTAAAAGGCGGAAAGGCGCGAGCTGAAAAGCTCACGCCCGAGGAAAGGACAGAGATCGCTAGGAAAGCGGCTAAATCCCGCTGGAAA
>NZ_JBYMAP010000486.1:0-1241 GCF_057766305.1 Methylomonas sp. BG-2
CGCCGTACCGATGGCGATCTCCGTTGGATTCTGGGCGCGGGACGATTCGGTATAACCCGAGCCGATGGCAAGCAAATCGCTCTAGGCATCATCCAAGACATCACCGACAGTAAGCGCGCTCAGGAAGAACTCAAGCAACACCGGGAACATTTGGAAGCGTTGGTGGCCGAACGCACCGCCGAGCTGGAAGCGGCTAAAGCGCTGGCGGAAACCGCGAATCACGCCAAGAGCGCTTTCCTGGCCAACATGAGCCATGAAATCCGCACGCCGATGAACGCCATTCTCGGGTTGACCCATTTCCTACTGCGCGATCAACTCCACCCGATTCAATTCGAGCGCATCGCCAAGATCGACGCGGCCGCCCGGCATCTGCTATCCATCATCAACGACATCCTGGATCTGTCCAAGATCGAGGCCGGCCACCTGATCCTGGAAAACCTCGACTTTCCGTTAGCCACCATACTGGAACAGGCCCACCATTTGATCGAAGAACAAGCACGCGCCAAGGGTTTGGCGGTGGAGATCGACACCGACCATGTGCCGGCTTGGCTAAAAGGCGATCCAACCCGGCTGCGACAAGCCTTGCTGAATTACATTAGCAACGCCGTGAAATTCACCGAACGAGGCGCGATCAGTTTGAGCGCGCGTCTACTCCAAGAGAATGCCCAAGGTTTGTGGTTACGGTTTGAGGTTAGGGACACCGGCCCCGGCATCGCGCCGGAAAAACTGACCACCCTGTTCAACGCCTTCGAGCAAGCCGACGTATCCACCACCCGCAAATACGGCGGCACGGGTTTGGGGCTCGCAATTACCCGGCGTTTAGCCGGATTGATGGGTGGGGAAGCCGGCGCGGTAAGCCAACCGGGCACCGGCAGCACCTTTTGGTTCACCGCGCGCTTGCAGCGCGGCCTGGAGCAAACTATTCCGAATACCGGTATTTCTCCGGAGTCGGCGGAGGCCGAATTGCGGAACCGGCATGCCGGGGCGCGCTTACTTTTAGCGGAAGACAACCTGATCAATCGGGAAGTGGCATTAGAGCTGTTAAGCGGATTTGGTCTGATCCTGGATACCGCGAATGACGGACGCGAAGCAGTCGAGAAAGTCCGCAAGCAATCGTTCGATCTGATCTTGATGGACGTGCAGATGCCCGAAATGGACGGATTGGAAGCCAGCCGCATCATCCGCGGCTTGCCGGGCGGCGACCAAATCCCTATCCTCGCGATGACGGCGAATGCCTTCGA
>NZ_JBYMAP010000487.1:0-1240 GCF_057766305.1 Methylomonas sp. BG-2
CTGCCGGTTAGGGCCTTGAAGAGCTTGTGGTGAATTTCGAAACGGCCTTCCCCGACTTGGTTGGTGAAGGTGGTAAACGGCAGCCCGCCTTCGATTTCGGTATGGGCGTAATCGACGACGCCATAGCGGAAGGTCAGTTTTTCGATGCCGGGCAGCGGTGGATACCATTCGCTTTTGAAGTCGTAGCGGGTTTGGCGCAGGTCGATGCGCACGCTGGGGTTCAGCGCCTCGGCACCGAGAATATCGGCGAACTCGCCGATGAGGGCGGGGTCGATGTCGGGCAGCAACAATTCCAGACCGTCCAGATCGCTGGGGTCGATGCCGTGGGTGCCCTTGGGAATGCCGTAGCGGTTACCGGTCCGGCTGACCGCCATGCCGGCCATCGCCGACTCGCCCAGCCAGGCGAGGCCCAGCGAGCCGCCGGCGCTCTCGCTGTCGGTGTTCGGAATCGTGCCTCTGGCGTTGACGATATTATTCAGGCCGAACTGTTCGCGGACCGCGCCGGTATCGATCGCTTCGCCGGGAATTTCGGTGTCGTTGCGATTGCGATGAAATCCGGCAACGCGCAGCGCCAGCGCGTCCTTGCCCAGGTCCAGTTTGAAGCCGGAATGGGTGCCGTCGGCGTTGGTGTCGAAGCGGGTTTCGGCGGCGCCTTCGATCAGGCGGCCGGGGACGCGCTCGGGAATCCGGTTATCCTTGACGTCGACGATGCCGCCGATGGCGTTGCCGCCGTAGCGGATGGTGTCGGGGCCGCGCACGACTTCGATCTGCTCGGCGAACAGCGGCTCGATCGCGACGGCGTGGTCAGGACTGAGAAAGGAGGCGTCGTGGCTGCCGATGCCGTCCTGCATGATGCGCACGCGCGAGCCGGTCAGGCCGCGAATCACCGGCACGCCGACGCCGGGTCCGAACGAGGCGTTGGCCAGGCCCATCTGATTTTCCAGGGTTTTGCCCAAGGTGTCGGCTTGCTGAAGCCGTAAGGCGTCGCCGCTGATTTGGCTTTGATGCGGCGCCGAATCGGAGCGAAGTTTCTTTTCGACCACTTCGACGGCTTCCATTTCTAGCGCGTCGGATTCAGTGCCGGATTCCGCCGCGAATGCCGATCCGAGACCGGCCGCCAGCAATAACAGCACTGACGCGCCGAGTTTGGCGTGAATCGAGCCGAGGCGGCTTGGAAGCGTTGCGAGCGGCGCCGGCCCGCGCGGCGCGACTGGTGCGTTGTCGGCGGGAATGTTCGGCT
>NZ_JBYMAP010000488.1:0-1234 GCF_057766305.1 Methylomonas sp. BG-2
TCCGAGAGTGGTTGATTCAGAGCAACTCGATCTAGTATTCGTTGAAGTTGACGTCGTCGACGTAGAAAACAGAGAGTTGCTTTGGGAAACTGGCGTAGTAGAAGTAGAACGAGTCACAGTCACCGGAGCTGATGTTGTTGGGCCAGATGTCACTACAGGAGTCGTAGTCGAAGGCGATGACGTTACAGGAGAGGTTGTTGTCGACGTAGTGACAATCGAATTTCCTTCGTCAGTTGACCGCAATCCGCCGTAAAGTATTTTACGTATAGTATCTATACGGGTCATACTTGCCCAATTCAGGAAATTTCCGCTCCAGCTATCTGTGCAATATTTTGTGCTGGTATTCGCGCTTGGTTCGAATTGCTGACTGGTGGTGTTATAACTGTAACACTTATAGCTATCGAAGTATCCGTAGTAATCAAAGCTGTGTTTGTAGGTTGTTTCCGGCGTGCCGTCGTTGTCCAGATCCGAATAATCATCGAATGCCTTAAAATGTAGCTGATGATCCTTGGATATGTTTAACATCGTAATTGGCGTTGTTGACGACGTCAGGAATAAAGGATTATCCGATAAATTGAGCTGAGCGCAATGGCTGCTCGCTGACAAAATACTTAAGATGATGCCTAAAGCTATATGAACGAAGGCAGAATTGAGTTTTTCTGAATGAGTTTTTATCATGGCGATTGTCCTCAAAGTCCGATATTCAACCTAAGGTGTAACGCTGAACATGGCTTGTAAAATCACAATTACATTGCTATCGCCACCAATGCCACGCGCCGTGACGCGATATTTTTCGGTCGTGCCGTCGTTTGTCAGGCGTTCGATGATGAACATTGGTTGTGCAGCAATTTGATTTAGAGCTACCGGCGCAGTCCTTGCATTTGTGTCGGACCATACAAATTGTTGAGTTGTGCCGTTGCAGTCCGGCGAACCGGTCCCATTCCAATATGAGGCGTTGTTGGGAAGGCACACGTTGATCGCTCGAAGTCCCGCGCCTGTTATCGTTCCGCTGGTATTATTTGCTGGTGACGGGATTAACGAACGAAGGTTTGCGCCAGTCGTTAAATTACTTTCTACGTATTTGAGAGCAGCTTCCGCCGCTTGTAGCGCCAAATTCTGGTTTCTGCTGTTACCGGCCATGCGCTCTTCCAAGCTGCTCATTTGAGCCACATTTACCCCTAAAACTGTCAGCATGGTTAAAAAAATTAAAGCGGTAAAGAGAGTAGCTCCAGTT
>NZ_JBYMAP010000489.1:0-1226 GCF_057766305.1 Methylomonas sp. BG-2
TATTTGATACGGTGATGCTGAATCACCCGAACCTGTTGCGGCACGATGTCGAGTTGCTCACTAATCTCGGCGCCGATTTCCACCAGACGAGTACCGTCATGGCCGCAGATGCGTTCGGCTTCCGGCAGTTCATGCCGCACAATCTCGCGCGGCAGATGCGGATCGAGCGGCTTACGGCCGCGCTTCTTGCGACTGTGACCGGCCACCTCGATCGTTTCGGGCGTACTTTCCTCGGCGACCGGTGCACCTTTAGGGGCTAAGGCTTCGGCTTCGTTCAGGAATAGGTCGCGTTGAGTTGGGTTGGCCCGCGCCTCGGACTTGGCGGCATACAGCTTATGCAAAAAGGCATCCACGCGTTCTTTCAAACAATCACGCTCGATCGTCACTAACCGCAGTTGTTGAGTCAGCCGTTGTTGCTCGGTCAGCAACGCCTGATAATCTTCGGCGGACAGCGTGATGGTGGTCGTCATGCTGCTATTTTAATCGATTTAACTCATTGTTTCAGCTAGTTTTTGTATAGATTCGCGCCGGATGCGGCCGCATCGCCACCAGGTCAATACCGGCTAACAGCCAGTGCAGTTGCTCGACCGTCAACGTGACGACAGCCGCCTCTTTCGGCCAGCAAAATCGATCCGTTTCCAGCCGTTTGAGCATCAGCCAGAAACCGGTACGATCCCACAACAGCAGTTTGATTCGATCCCGCCGCCGATTGCTGAACACGTAAATGGCCGGCTCAAAGGGGTTCAGGCCTAATGCCTGCTCGACCAACAATGCCAAGCCATTAATGGCCTTGCGACCATCGACCGGCTCGCGGTGCAGGTAGACCTTCAATCCGGCGTCGAAACGGAACATGGCAGCTCGGCTAAGACTTTCAAAATCAATGGTAGATCGGTCAGCGCACCAGAGGGCAACGCCAGTTTAACGCCGTTGGGCAACTCCGCATTGAGTATCGACTCAGCCGATTTTTCAGCGTTCAGTGAATGAACGGGTACAAAAGCCGGCAATGCTGATGAACTGTACCGACCCGCATGGCCCGTTTCACGGTAAAGCCCCATCCACTTGCGCAGCAGATTGGCATTGATCCCGAATTCCAGCGCGACCTTGGCTACCGAAAGTCCCGGTTGCAAGCAAACTTCTACCAACTCTCGCTTGGCTTCCGGATCATAAAGGCATCGGCCGTCTCGACCGTGACCCACAATTAATGGGCGCGATAATCGCGTGTTGTG
>NZ_JBYMAP010000490.1:0-1222 GCF_057766305.1 Methylomonas sp. BG-2
ATCGCTTTCCGTCCGTTGCCGCCAGTGCAAGCCCGATTTTTGTCGCAGTCCCGACAAAGCCTCCCAGGAAAACTTCAGCTTTCGCCGACGGAAGCCACCCGCCGGGGCAGCGCCAAGGACCGCACGACCGGCACGCCTCTCAGCAAATTCAAACGCTTGAGCCACGTAAGCGAAGGCGCCAAGACCGGATCGTCGAACTGGCACCCAAATTGATACCCAATTCGCGACATTCAAGCATTAGCAAGGATCAAGACCATGACGATTTATGCGATAGGCAGTATCGACGGCCATTTCAGCGCCTTGCGGCAAGCTCTGGAAGACGTCGGCTTCGATCCCGCCGCCGACCGCTTATGGCTTGCCGGCAATTTGGTCGGCGCCGGCCCGGAATCGCTGGCTGTTCTGCGTTACGTCAAGGGACTGGGAAAAAGCGCGGTCTGCGTGCTGGGCAACCGAGACCTGGAGTTGTTGATGCAAGCCGCTGGCTTCTCGCCCGTCCAAGACAGCAACCGCGAGCTACTCGAAGCACCAGACCGCGACGAATTGCTGAACTGGCTGCGTCGGCGCGGCCTGATCCACCACGACAGCAAGCTCAATTACACGATGATCCACGGCGGCATACCGGCCGAATGGACCCGTAGCCAGATGTTGACCTTTGCCTACGAAGTCGAATCGGTCCTGTCGCAAAGCAACTATCTGGCCTTTCTGGAAAACCGCAAACAGGATCAATCGCGCTGGCACGCCAAACTACGCGGTTGGAAGCGCTTGAATTACATTGCCAACGCGCTCACCCAAATGAAATATTGCACCGAACAGGGCAAGATGGATTTCCAGGCCCAAGGCCCGGTTTCCCAACAAGCCGCCGGTCTAATGCCCTGGTACCGCTTACCGGACCGGCCGACCGCCAGCCAACGCGTCGTGTTTGCCGACGACGCGGATTTTCAGGATGAGCCGTTTACCGGTGCGGTACCGTTGCCGGCCGCCGGCGCCCCTTCCGCATTGAGGCCGCTGGACGCGGCGGCTTAACCCGATCCGGCAACAAGCGATAGACTCGTCCGTACCCAAACCAACCCTCTCTTAACCGGTTGCCACACCAAAAAGTAAACCCACGCCCGCCGTCACGAACATCGATAACATACCCCAAAACGAAACCCGTCCGATAGCGATCCATACCGACGCACCGCCGGCCCGAGCGGACAGCGCGCCCAACGTCATCAGCGCCAGC
>NZ_JBYMAP010000491.1:0-1220 GCF_057766305.1 Methylomonas sp. BG-2
GTTAGCGGCATAATTTCGCCGGCGATGCCGCTTCCCGGTCGCGGCTTGGCCCGTTTTTGCGACTTGTCGATTCGGCGACTTGGCGCCGCGGCCGGCAAGGTTGCAACTTATCTTGAGTAGACTATGAAAATCGATATTACCTTTTTAAATCACGAGCAGTGTCAAATCCTGTTGTCGGAGACGCCGAGCGACGGCGTGCTGGTGGTGTGCCAGACCGACGCGGCCGGCGCCGAGGTCGTGCTCGGCCGCTTTCCGCTGACCGGCGCGGCGCTGCCGATTGCGATTCCGATCGGCAGCGAGCGCAGCGGGGAGTTGGAACGCCTGGTGTTCCACGAATACAACGGCGACACTCAACGGGCAGTTACCCACCGGTTGAATCTGGCCGCCACGCTGCTAGCCCGGCAAGCCCTGCAAGCCGGCGTTTACCGGGCCAGACCCAGCTCGGTCAAGCGGGTGGCGGCGTTGACGATTGCCTACAACGAGGATTTCGTACTGCCGAAGTGGGTGGATTACTACGGGCGCCAGTTCGGCCTGGAGAATCTGTACGTGATCGACGACGGTTCGGACAACGATCCGCGCGCGTATCTGCCGGCGGCCGTCAACGTGATTCGCCAGCCGCGCACCAGTTTCGACTCCTGGCGGCTGTCGCGCAGTCTGGGGATTTTTCAGCACTTTCTGCTGGAGACCTACGATTTGGTGGTGGTGACCGATTCCGATGAATTCATCGTGCCGACCCGCTCCGCCTATTCGAGTCTGGCCGATTACGTGACCCGCTTGGCCGTCGATACGCCGCGCCGCTTGATTCCGACCGGCTGGGACTTGGTGCATTTGCGCGGCGGCGATCCGGCGATCGATCTTTCCCAACCCATTGTCGGCCAGCGGCGGGCCTTGCTGCGCAACACCGCATTGGACAAGGTGGCCATCCTCAGCGACCACGTATCCTTCACGCCGGGCCAGCACCAATGCTACGAACCCAGCGAAAAAACCGATGAACTCACGCTGATCCATTTGCGTTATTTCGATTACGAATTCTCCCGCGAAAAACTCCAGCGCTACCGGACCACTACCTGGGCCGCCAACGACCTGTCGGCCGGCCTGTCCTACCACCAACGCCAGGAATTCAGCGCGCTGGAGCAGGAATTTCAACGCTTCGAGGAGCGTTACCAGGGCGGAAACGGCCCGGAAGCCAACGTACTGAACGACTTCTGGCGGGCGCAGTT
>NZ_JBYMAP010000492.1:0-1209 GCF_057766305.1 Methylomonas sp. BG-2
CCAGATCGGGGAAGCAGTTGGCGTGTTTGGCATAAAACGCCGGTCCCCAATCGACGTAGACGTAGTCTGGGTCGGGCCAACGTCGGTCCGGCTCGCTGGCCAGCAAGATCAAGGTTTCGTCGAACAAATGTTCGATCAGCAAGCCGGGGCTGTGTTGCGGGGTGTACATCATGCCGATGTCAATGCGGCCCTGAATCAGGCCGCGCATCAAGTCGTCCTCGAAACCGATTTCGCTACGAATGGCGATGTCCGGAATCGCCCTGCGTATCTCGCCTATCCAATCCGGCAGCACCGCTTGCCACAGTCCGACCCTGGCGCCGATCGCGACGCTGGCCCGAAACCGGCTGGGCAGGCCGATGTCGTGGCGGGCTTGTTCGAAGGTCAGCAGCAGGTTTTGCGCATGCGGTAGAAATCGCCGGCCTTGGCCGGTCAGCGTAGCGCCGGCGCGGTTGCGCACGAATAACGCCGCACCCAGCTCGGTTTCCAGGCGCTGAATGCGGATGCTGACCGTCGATTGGGTGACGTACAAACGGCCGGCGGCTTCCTGAAAGCTGCCATGAGCCGCCACGCTTAAGAAGGTCTTGATTTGATCCAGGTCCATGTCTTTATATTGATGTTTTCGATATTAAAGTCCAATTAAATTCGCTTGTCTAATGTTATGCGGCTTTTTATAGTGAGATACGACTGATTAGACAGCGATTCGCTGTTACTTGGCGAATGGCTTTCAGCGCGCCGTGTGCGGCCATCGTTCCGCGATATCCGATACTTTGGGGGAAAGCCGATATGTCCGATTTTGAAGCGACGACTCTGCCGAGAAACCCGCCGGGGCGAGGAGGTAAAACAGCGTTTAAAACAAGGAGCGCCAGGATTGCGTTGGTATTGGTCGGCTTCGCGCTGGTCGGCGGTTGTGCCGCGACCCGCGCGAAGCCGGCGGCGGGGTCGGGCGGGGTGCCGGCTTCGGTGTTGGTCGTACCGATGATCGCGCCGCCGCTGGAGATTTGGCCAGACCTGATCGAACAACGCCAACCGGCCTACCGCCATTTTCGACATCAAGCGCTGGATTTTCCGGTGCGCCGGGTGGGGTTTCGCTTGCCCGGCGGGATTTTAACCAGCGGCGCGCTGAGCGGGGATGAAGCGATCACCACGCCCGGCCCTGACTGGTCGCCGCTGCCGGCGCTGGCCGAGCAGGCTGCCCGAACGTTGCGCGTT
>NZ_JBYMAP010000493.1:0-1202 GCF_057766305.1 Methylomonas sp. BG-2
CCAAGGCCGCATCTATCTGGAAGGCCAGTACGCGTCCGGCGTGACCTTCTATCTGGACGAATACGGCGTATTGGCCGAGCTATTGGTGGTCACGCCGCAAGGCACCGCCGCGCAAAGCTTCCGCTGGATAGAACCCGGCAGCTTTTTGATGGGTTCGCCGGACGACGAGCTTGAACGCCATGAAAGTGAGGGGCCGCAGCATCCGGTGACGATCAGTCAGGGCTATTGGCTTGCTGATACCGCTTGCACCCAAGCTGTATGGCAGGCGGTGATGGGTAATAACCCCAGTCGGTTCAATGACGACCCAAACAATCCGGTTGAACAGGTCAGTTGGCTGGACGTGCAACAGTTTTTGGGAAAGCTGCAAGTTTTTCTGCCCGGTTGCCGGGTCGATTTACCCAGCGAAGCGGAATGGGAATACGGCTGCCGGGCCGGCACAGATATGCCATTCAGCTTCGGCGCGAATATCACCCCCGTACAAGTTAACTACCACGGCGACTATCCTTACCTTGGTGGGAGTGAGAAAGGCGAGTATCGGCAACATACCGTGCCGGTCAAAAGCCTGTTGGCCAACTGGTGGGGCTTTTACGAAATGCACGGCAATGTTTGGGAATGGTGTAAGGATGGACCTCGTGATTATAGTGCGCAAGCGCAAATCGATCCGCTCGGACCTACGGGAGTAAGCCAAGATCAGGTTTGCGTGATTCGGGGAGGGGCATGGCGTGGAGACGCCAGGTGGTCGCGCTCGGCCGTCCGTGGCGCCTCGCGGCGTGGCCCTAGTTATGGCGACCTGGGCTTTCGGCTTTGTCTGAGGTCCATCCAGCCCGGTCAGGCAAACGGTTTATGATAGACCCCGCCCGCTTCCCCGATCCGTTTCCGCCGCCGTTTGCCAGTGCCTGGGGGGATGATCGTTTTGGGCTTTGGGTGGCTATCGCGATTGATGGCGGGGCCGAGGTGGTGACGCAAATCCTGCGCTGGATAGAACCCGGCAGTTTCTTGATGGGCTCGCCGGATGACGAGCCGGAACGGTTCGACAACGAAGGCCCGCAACATTTAGTGACGCTCAGCCACGGCTATTGGCTGGCTGATACCACCTGCACCCAGGCTTTATGGCTAGCGGTGATGGGGCATAACCCCAGCCGGTTTAAAAACGCCTCGAACAATCCGGTGGAGCAAGTCAATTGGTTGAACGTGCAAGCGTT